>JAAFHI010000075.1 GCA_013298335.1 Actinomycetota bacterium | reverse complement strand
CCGACGTTCATTGCCGCTATCAGGCGTCGGCCAGGTACGACGATGAAATCATCATCCTGACCCGGATTCTCGAAGCCCGCTCGCGGCAGGTCATCTTCGCCTATGAAATCCGCCGCGCGCCGGACGGGCTGCTGCTCGCGACCGGCGAAACCACCCACACGGTCATCAATCCCGAAGGCCGCCTGACGCGGATGAGCGACCGGTTTCTGCGCATGCTCCGGGGGGAAGCTTCAAATGGAGTATGATTTAGGGAGATCACCTGAATTTTGGGTCTTGGCTGAGTCAGTGGCGAAGCGGAGACAAAGGAAGGAGAGTTCGGCATGCTGCCTACCGAGTTGTTGAATGCACGGTCAATTACGTATGGAGAATTGATTGGCAACGGGCGAAGTTACCGGGTTCCTCCTTTTCAGCGGGATTACTCGTGGAAGAAGGAGTTTTGGGAGGAGCTTTGGGAAGACGTCATCAGATTGGTTGAAGGGAAACCGGAGAGTGAGAAGGCTCGCGGTCATTACCTTGGAACCATCGTCCTTCAGGAACTCTCGGAAACCGAGTATGTCGTGATTGACGGACAGCAACGTCTGGCAACCCTCAGTTTACTCGCGCTTGCGGCAGTGAAGCGACACCGCTCACTTGCCGAGCAAGGCATTGACAGCGATCAGAATAAAAAATGGGCGGAAACCTTTTATAGTGACTTCCTTGGATTTTTGGATCGAATCCAACTGGTGGAAAAAGCCAAGCTGGAATTGAACCGAAGGGACGATAACTTCTATCGACATTACCTGCTTCGCTTCAAGGAACACCCCAATATCCAGAGTCAGCCGAGGTCAAACCGGTTGCTGAACGACGCCCTTCGTTTCTTCGAGGAAAAAATTGAAGAAAATACGCTCCTTTCGGAAAACGGGGCGGCGCTGGCCCGTTTTCTGGATGAGACGCTGGGGCGCAGGGTTCTCTTCATTCGGATTGGCGTGCAGGATGAATTAAGCGCCTATACGATTTTCGAAACCCTGAATGCCCGCGGAATGAAGCTCTCGGCGTCCGATCTTCTCCGCAACTATCTCTTCTCGATACTGACCGATTCATACCAGCAGGAATTTCTGAGTGATGCGTGGGACCGTTTTTCGGAAACCGTCGGGCAGGATAATTTGACCGAGTTCCTGCGCTTCTATCTGATGTTGACTCATACCACCGTTCGAGGTGAACGGCTTTTCAAGTTGTTCAAGGACAACATCGGCACCGCCGAACAGGTCACCGCTTTCCTTGAGGACATTGAATCATACGCGGAGTTATACCTTGCTCTCGGGTCGCCTTCGCATGAATTCTGGCGAGAGAATCAGGAGCAAAAAAAGTGGATTCGGGAACTTGTTCTTTTTGAGGTAAAGCAACTGTATCCGGTCCTTTTCGCCGCGCACCGCCGTTTTTCACCCGCCGACTTTACAAGACTGTTGAAACTTCTGACGGTTGTTTCCTTCCGCTATACGATTATTGGCGGATTGAATCCAAATGCTCTTGAAAGCGCTTATGGCCGGGTTGCCCGCGAAATCATGGCGGGGACCATAAAAAGGCCTCGTGGCGTCTTCGAATCATTGCTTCGGGATAACATCTATGTCCCGGATGAGAAATTCAAGGATGACTTCAGTTACGTCTCGATTCCCGTACAGGGAAGAAAAAGACACATCGTGAAGTATATATTGGCAAGGATTGAGGACTTCGTTCGGCAATCTCCGGGGTCTTCCCCTGAAGTCTCCATTGACTTTGAAACCGACAAGGGAACAATCGAACACATTCTTCCTCAAAAGCCGAATAATCTTTGGGTTACGAATTTCAAAACACTGGAACATGGGCGATTTGTTCATCGGCTGGGTAATTACGCCCTCCTTGAATCCAGCGGGAATCAGGATGTCGGTGGGCAATCCTTTAAGGAAAAAAAGCAAATCTTTGCCAAGAGCGGCTATCAGTTGACGCAGGAATTGGCGGCGGTTTACGAGGATTGGAAACCGGATCAGATTGAGCATCGTCAAAGAAAGCTCGCCGAGTATGCCGTCCAGATCTGGAGAGCCGACTTCGATGAAGGGTAAAAGAAACTTATGTTGACTACACGCTTCGACGCGGCGCTCGTTTTCGCCCACGAACTTCATCGCGAACAGGAGCGCAAGGGGTCGGGCACGCCCTACGTCGCGCACCTGCTGTCGGTGGCGGCGCTCGTCATCGAGCATGGCGGGACGGAGGATCAGGCCATCGCGGCGCTGCTCCACGACGCCATCGAGGATCAGGGCGGCGATGTTGCGCGGCAGGAAATCCGCCGCCGGTTCGGCGACGCGGTGACGGCCATCGTCGAAGGCTGCACCGACGCCGAGACGCTGCCCAAACCGCCGTGGCGGGCGCGCAAGGAAGTCTACGTCGCGCATCTCCGGCACCAGCCGGAAGCGGTGCGGCTGGTGTCGGCGTCCGACAAGCTGCACAACGCCCGGTCGATCCTGCGCGACCTGCGCGAAATCGGTCACGACGTCTGGTCCCGCTTTTCCGGCGGACGCGACGGCACGCTGTGGTACTACCGCGCGCTCGTCGAGGTTTTCATCGAGGGCGAACGCACCGGCGTGGTGGACGAACTCGAACGGGTCGTCGCCGAAATGCACCGGCTGGCGGAGCAGGCGTAAGGTTGCGCGTTTCGGGACGAACCGGTCCGATTTCCGCAACTTTGAAGATGCGTTCATCGTACGCGCGCGATCCTTATATACATGTGCGCGAACGGGAGCGTTTCAACCTCCCGCCGGAAAAGGCGTCCATAAAAGGAATCAGGGATCAGGGGTCAGGAATTAGGGATCAGGTTTCCCCTCCTACCCGGATTCCTGATCTTTCAACCCAGGGATCAAGTCCTAAAACCTGCCCCCTGATTCCTGCCCCCTGATCCCTGATCCCTGCTCCCTGATCCCTACTTCACAAGAAAAACGGCCCGGAGACTTTTGAAAGAAAGTCTCCGGGCCGAATGTTTTGGGCTGGGCGGTTACTTGGCGTATTCGATCTTGTAGACGTAAATCGTGCTCGGGCGGTAGTTCGAGACCCAGACGTACTGCCCGTCGGGCATGGTCGTGACGCCGATCGGGTGAACGTCGGTCGGGAATGTCGAAAGCTGCTTCATCTGTTCGAGATCGACGAGGCCGAGGTTGTTGTCCTCGTAGTTGCAGACGAAGGCGTACTTTTCATCCATCGAAAGCGACGTCGAGCGGGCCTGCGTGCCGGTTTTGGCCCGTCCGAGGATCTGCTCGGTCGCACGGTCGATCTTGAGCAACTGACCCGAAGCGTTGAGCGCGACATAGAGGAACTTCCCGTCCTTCGTCACGCAGACGTGGCGCGGGTTGTAGCCGGTTTCGATGTCCTTGATCTTCTTGTGGCCGTCGTTGACGTCGATGACCGCGAGCGAGTGCCCGCCCATGATGCAGATGTAGGCGAGTTTGCCGTCGGGCGAGAAGCAGATGCCGCGCGGCACGTGGCCGACCGGAACGTCCTTCACCCGTTCGAACTTTTCGGCGTCGAAGACGGTGATCGAATCGGACGACCAGTTGGCGGCGTACACCCATTTGCCGTCGGGACTTTCCGCCACCACCTTCGGTACCCGCTGGGCCTTGAGGCGGGCGACGATCTGGTACGTCTCGGTGTTGATGACGACGACGAAGCTGTCGGGGCCGCGTTCGTGACCGTAGAGCGACACCCACGCGAACTTGCCGTTCTGGGTGAAGGTGCATTCGACCGGTTCGCCGCCGACCGGGATTTTCTTGAGAATCTGGTACGTCTGGGCGTCGACGAAGGTCACCTGATAGCCGTAGAGGTTGTTGACCATCACCCGTTTGCCGTCGGGCAGCACCCGCAGCGACTTCGGCCCCGCCGGGACGCTGAACTTCTTCACGAGCGTGAGGGCTGAAATCGGTCCGCTCTGGTGGGGCGGCGCGACCGGCGCGACCGGCGCGGTGACCACCGGTTCCGGTTTGCCCGGCTCGGTGGTGGTTCTGGCGTCCGAACAGTTCGGCGCAAGCAGGGAAAAGGTGGCGAGCACGACGCTGAAGATTTTCAGAGGCATAAAAGGAAGGGTACTCCCGATGCGGTGATGGAATTTCGTGGGTGGAGGCTGGGAAATAGTAGCAGTTCGCCGAACCTCCGGAATAGTCGGCGGATTCGGGGATGCGAATGCAGACGCTTACGTTCGTTTGCCGAACCGTGCGGCGGTGTACGCAATCGGCAGGCCGATCGGGCGAACCCGTTTTTTTACTTTCGCGGGGACGCCGAAGGTTGGTCCGGTTTGGTCGCCGGGGCGGTTTCGGTCAGTTGAAAGGATTCGAAAAAGCCGGTCGCGATTTTTTCAAAGTCGTCGGCGCCTTCCATCTCGTTCGGACTCCCTTTCCGCGTCTGGACGATGAGTTGGTAGACCCGTTTGCCAACCAGGTACACGCGGATTCGGGTGACCTGTCGATTGTCCAGTTCGAAGTGGCAATAGCTGCCCGGATTCCCCGCGAGGGAGATTTCACTCTGGCGGATGATTTTCGGGTTTGAGGACTGGAAGGTTTTGAGCAGGTTGTCCCGAAACCGTTCGAGGAGTGCCGTCTGCTCTTTTTGTTCGGTTGGAAGAACGGGGAAGTCGGTATAGAGGAGCGTCAGGATGACGATTCCACCTTTGAATCCGAGCGAATGGGTTTCGATTTTTCCGCGTGACGTTTCCCGATTCTGGACCGATTCGGTCGGCGGTTCGGGAAATTTGATGGAAAATCTGCCCTCTTTGTCCTGAAACGGTTTCCAGGCTTTGGGAAAATACTCCTTTGAGGGCGGAGGCGGAGGGGGCGGCGAGGTTTGCGCGAGGCCGAGGGCCGGAAAACCCAGCGCGGAGAGCAGAAGCAGGGTCGGAAATACTGATTTCATTCCGTAATCTTCAATGGTTCAGATTTTGCGCCGCGAGGCGCACGGCTATTCTGTTTGGCGGCGGCGGAGGTTTCAAGGATTCATCCGGACCGCGACCGGGTCAGTTTTGTGTGTGATTTGAGTCGGGGGCAATGGGATTCGGAGCGCCAATGAGATAAGTGATGGGCAAGCCCCTGGCCGATTTTTCTCCGATCTCCCAGGAATACCCGTTTGGGGAGAGTCCCTCGGTCAGCGACTTCAGTTCGGCGACCGTGTAGGTCCGGAGGCAGGAGATGAATCCGTCGAACCCGACGACAAAGGGAATCAGCGGGATGACGTAGGTCCAGAACAGCCGCGCCCAACGAAAAGGGCGAATGGTCGGCGTCATGAGCAGGACCAGCAATGGCACGACCAGCATGAACGCGAGCGCCGCCGGGGTGCGTTTCGTCCCTTCGAAAACACCGATACCGTTTTGGCTCTCGACGGCGGCACGCAGGATGGAACGGGCTTGTTCCGGGGAAAAGTGGTGGAACGAGGAAAAGAAGGTGCGAAACCCGTTCAGTTCGTTCGGAATCTTCAGGGCGTCGACCGGTTGGGGATGGGCGCGGATTCGGGTCAGAGGCCGGTCGGCGGTGCGCTGGGGAACGTTGGCGTTCCCGTAAAGGTCGGTAAGAAGGACTTCAATTTGGGGATTCTGTTCCGTCAGGGGCTGTTCCATCCCCATCCACGGCCCACCACCGCCGGAACAGAGATCAATGACCCGGTTTGTGCTCTGGCGGGCCAGACTTTCAAGGAGAAGTGGCCGGATTGGGCCATAACCGTCGGTGACGCTGATGACGTGTTGAAGGTAATCGGTTGCGCCATCACGAATGACCTTCGGGCACCAGGCCTGGTCCATGAATTCAAATAAATGAACCCTTTTCACAATTGTTCTCCCCTGGGTTGAGCGCGGGTTGATGGCGGACGCAGGTCGTTCATCTCGCGGTGCGGGACGTTCAAGGTTGTCGCCATTGGTTGGCGCGGATGTTTTGCGCCGCGAGGGTGGCGGTTTCGGCGATGCGTCTGGCGCGGGTTTCAGGCCTTTTGGCGTTCAGAATCCATTCGAGGATGCCGCGCTTGACCGACCGGGGAAAGGCCTCGAAATGCTCCCGTGCGGGCGGGTGTTCATCCAGCGCCTTGCCGAGATCGGGCGGAATTTCGAGGGCTTCGACGGCGTCGAGTTTGTTCCACGAACCGTCCTTTTTCGCCGCCTCGATTTTTGCGAGCCCCGCCGGGTGAATCAGGCCGGCGGCAAGGAGGCGTTCGACGCGCTCCTGGTTCGGTTTCGACCAGCCGGTGCGCGGTTTGCGCGGCGCGAACCAGAGCATCGAGCGTTCCTCGTCGAGCGCGTTGGCCTTGCTGTCAACCCAGCCGAAGCAGAGGGCTTCCTCGACCGATTCGTCGTATTCGACGCGCGGTTTCCCGGTCGCCTTCTTGTAGCTGATGATCCAGAGGCCGGTCGCGCGGGTGTGGTTCTTTTCGAGCCATTCCCGCCATTCGGCGCGGCTTTTCGGGTGAAACGAATCGGGCGAAGGCTGGGGCATGGGGCGATACGTCCGTTTGGGTGTCGGCAAGGCGTTTCGGGATGATAGGTTCCGGTCGGTTGCCGGGCAACCTTTCCCCTTTCCGCCATTCCGGGTGGGGCGTGGGCCCAAACTGAGCGGCCATCAAAGATTTTGGAGAGGATTGATCCAGTGAACGCGGAACTTCCAACGCCGACCGTGCCGCGCGTTTCGGTGGTCGTCATCGGTCGCAACGAGGGCGACCGGCTCGTGCGATGCCTCGAATCCGTTTCGACCATGAACCGGCCCGCCGGCGGCATCGAAATCATTTACGTGGATTCGAACTCCACCGACGACAGCGTCGAACGGGCGCGCGAACTCGGCGCGACGGTCATTGCCGTCGAATCGAAACCGCCGAACCCCGCCGCCGGTCGCAACGCGGGCTGGAGGGCGGCGCGCGGGGCGTTCGTGCTGTTTCTCGACGGCGACACGCGGCTCGACCCGGATTTCGTGAACACGGCGCTGGCGGAATTCAAGGACGATGCCATCGCCGTCGTCTGGGGCAACCGGCGCGAAATCCACCCTGAAAACTCGATCTACAACCGGGTCCTCGACCTCGACTGGATTTCACCGGCGGGCGTTTCCGATTCCTGCGGCGGCGACGCGGTGATCCGCCGGAGCGTGCTGGAAACAGTCAGGGGCTTTGACGAACGGCTCATGGCGGGCGAAGTGCCGGAATTATGCCGCCGGATGCGCGAACTCGGTCACCTCATCCGGCGCATCGACGTACCGATGACCGGTCACGACTTTGCGATGACCGGTTTCGGGCAGTACTGGAAACGCGCTCGGCGTACCGGTTACGCCCTGGCGGAAATCTCGATGCGATACCGAAAGACGACCCTGCCCCTGCCCGAAGCCAGGGAAAACCTGATTCGCGGGGCGATTTATGTGGCCTGCATTCCCGGCGTCATTGCCCTTTCGGGACTGTTGCAGTCATTTCTTCCGGTCGGCGTTCTGTTGGTGTTGTTTCTGGCGCTTTCCCTCCTGACGGCGTTCAACGCTCGCTGGAAATCCGCCGGTTTTCTGACCAGTCTGCTCTACGGGATGCACGTCCAGTTTCAACAGATTCCGATTTTTCTCGGTCAGCTCGATTTTTCCCGGGATGTCGCGCGCGGGGTGCGACGCGCCCGCATCGAATACAAATGAAAGGCGATATGCCGATGGAGGCATTCGGATTCGGTCAGGTTCTTTGACCGTGCCGCGACCGGACAAGTAGGATGTCGGTATCGAATCAGAATCAGGAAAGGGGAACGGCCCGAACGATGACCGTCGCAACCGCCACCGCGCCCGCCGCGCTTTCGCAACTCACCAAAGGCGTCGAACGCCGGGTGCTTTCCAACGGAATGACCGTGCTGACCAAGGAAGTCCACGCGAATCCGATTGTCTCGGCGATGATCTGGTATCGCGTCGGGGCCCGCAACGAACCCGCCGGCCAGACCGGTCTGTCGCATTTCCTCGAACACATGATGTTCAAGGGGACGCACCGCCTGAAAAAAGGCGAAATCGACCTGATGACGCTCGCCAACGGCGGACGCAGCAATGCGTTCACCTGGCTCGATTTCACGGCCTACTACTTCACCTTCGCCGCCGACCGCTGGGAGGTCGCGCTCGACATCGAGTCCGACCGGATTCGCAACGCGAGCTTCGACCCCGATGAATTCGACTCCGAAAAGCAGGTCGTGCTGGAGGAATTGCAGATGGGGCTCGACAGTCCGTTCGACGTGCTCGAAACGGAAGTCTGGGCGACGGCGTTCCGCCAGCATCCCTACCACGCGCCGACCATCGGCTGGCGCGAGGACGTCGAAAATCTGACCGTCGGGCAGATGAAGGACTACTACGACCGCTACTACCAGCCGAACAACGCGACCATCGTGCTGGTCGGCGACTTCGAGACGGAACGGGCGGTGGCGCGCATCGAGGAACTCTTCGGCAGAATGCCGGCGGGGCCGGAGATCGTCCAGCCGCACGCGGTCGAGCCGCCGCAGCGCGGCGAAAAGCGGGTGACGGTGCGCAAATCCACGCCGCTGGAGCGGCTGATGATGGCCTACCACGTCCCGGAAGTGGCGCATGAAGACTCCTACGCGCTGCACGTCGCCTCGATGATTCTTTCGCACGGACGCACGTCGCGCCTGTACCAGCGGCTTCAGGAAAAGGATGAATCGGTCACCTTTGCGAACGCCAGCTACTCCGAACACATCGACCCGTCACTTTTTCTACTTCAGGCCGAAGTGAAGCCGGGCTATACGCTCGACGCCGTCGAGGCGGCGCTGACCGAGGAAGTCGAGCGGCTCGGGAACGAACCGCTGCCCGCCGCCGAACTGGCCAAGGCGAAACGCCAGACCGAAGCGCAGTTCGTGCTGGGCAACGAGGACGCGCTGAATCAGGCGATTCTGCTCGGCGAGTATGAAACCATCGCGTTCCGCGAGTCGGTTCCCGAAGCAGCCCGCGGCTATCGCTATCTCGACGCCTATCTCGACCGGGTCCGTTCGGTGACGGCGGAAGACATCCAGCGGATCGTGAAAAGCTATTTGCGTCGCGACAACCGGACCGTCGGGCAGTTGGTCAACGCCGTCGAGTTTGAAGCCGTCGCCGAGGCCGTATGAGCCATTCGCTGGAATGGCGCGGACACCGCCTGTTTTACGCCGAATCGGGAGATGCCGGGAATCGCCCGATTGTGTTCGTTCACGGGCACGCGACGTCGCATTTCACCTGGCGGAATCAGCTTGACGGTCTGGGCCGGGATTTTCGCGTACTGGCCCCCGACCTCCTCGGGTTCGGGAAATCCGCCAAGCCGCGCGACCTCGCCTATACCACCGAACTCTGGACCGACCAGATCGCCGACTTCATCGAAACGGTGGTCGG
>JAAFHI010000824.1 GCA_013298335.1 Actinomycetota bacterium | reverse complement strand
GGCATGCGAGATGACCAGTTGCGCGGGGGCGCGCTGCAACTGGATCAGTTCACTGTGTGAAAAACCGGCTTCGGCGAACATGTGTTCCAGTTCGGAGAAGGTATAGGCATCGCCCCCCGGCGTCGAGGCCAGCATCACCAGACTGAATCCGGCGGAAGCGGGCGGCGAAACGCGGTCCGGGTTGGGGACGAATTCGAGGGTGGCGACGCGACCGCCGGGGGCCAGCGCCGCGCGGACTTTTCGAAGCAGTCCAACGCAGGTCGGCACATCGAAGTGATGGAGGAAATTGGTCAGAAGCACCACATCGTAGCCGTCGCCGAACGCCACGTCGAACGCGCTGCCGGGAATCGTTTCGTACCGGTCGCCGACGCCCGCCGCGACGGCGTTTTCGCGCGCGACCTCAAGTACCTTGCCCCAGTCCTGCGCGGTCACGGTCACGCCGGGATTGCGCTGGGCAAAGGCGATGCCGAAGAGGCCGTGTCCGGCGGCGATGTCGAGCAGTCGAAACGGCTTTTCCGGCGTCGGATCGACCAGTTCGGCGATTTCAACCGAGCCGGGGCGCATCATCGGGGCCATCCCGCGCGCGAACTTCACCCAGCCGTCGAATTCATCCACGGTCGTCCCGCCCTGGTTGTCGGCGGTGCCGCCGCGCCGGACGGCTTCGGCCAGTTTCCCGAAGTGGTCCACCAGTTCCGGCGAGGCGAGAAACTGCACCGTTCCACCGAGATAGGCCGGGGAATTCCGGTCCAGAAAGACGCGGGTGTCGGCGGTCTGCCAATACAGCCCGTCACGCTTGCCGAGAAAGCCCTGAATCGCGAGGTAGTCACACAAAATGCGGACGCCGCGTTCCGAAGCGCCGCACGCCACGGCGAGGTCGGGCGCGGCCTTGCCGTCAGGCCCGATGGCGGTGAAAAGGTCGAGTTCGATGGCCGCCTTCAGGGCTTCCGTCCGCTGGTAGGCATTGATGGTGTCGAAAAAGAGCGCCGGGGTCGGCATCGGCGGGGTCATGGGAACCTCCGAAAGGATGAAGGATGAGGGATGAAGGATGAAGAAAAACAGAAACCGATCCCGCTTTTTTCATCCTTCATCCCTCATCCTTCATCCTTTTTCTAAAGCTGGTTCGCGAGTTTCGCGAGGTAGTCTTCGAGTTTCTGGATGCGGACGTCGAAGATGGACTGCTGCACCGATTCGATCAGGTCGTATTCTTCCTTGATGCACAGCAGGATGAAGATGCCCCAGAGCAGACGCTGGCGGTCCTGTTTGAGTTCGGCGCCGCGCGACTCCAGTTCCGGCTTGCGCGTCTTCTGAAATTCGACGGCGATGGACTCGACCTCGGAGTGAATTTCGCGCAGCAGGCTCAGTTTCACGTCGAACATCTTGTAGAAGCGGTCGCGGTACTGTTCGTCCTCGTGGCGGTAGTAGATGTGCCGGTACTGATAGAACTTCATGAACACATCTTCGCCCTGCCGCTTGGTCAGGCCGGTCACCGCCGAAATTTCGTCGGGCGAACTCTGCATGAACTTGTCGAAGGTCGAGAGCCCGGCGAGGATGATCCGGTTCAACAGCTTTTCGTTGATTTCCGGAATCTGCTTGAGGATGAACTTGACGACCAGCACTTCCTTCTTGCTGTTGAGGTCGGAGTCGGACAGTTCCAGCGCGAAGGTCTTGGGGAGCATCACCGACAGTTTTTCATAACTGCCCAGAATGCTCTGGATCGCGGGATCGGGCAGGAACGTCTGGTCGTAGTAGTTCTTCTGCGACTTGAACGCGAACTGCATCTCGCCGAGCGCGGCGCAGATTTTCGAATAGCCCATCTTTTCCGCCGAGCCGAACAGCAGGTTCACCGACGGTTCGACCATCTCGATCCACTCGAACGACGTCTGGCGGCGAATCTTGCGGTTGAGCTGGATTTCGCGGACGAAGTCCTTGAGCGGCTTGACGTAGGCGACGGCGATGTTGTCGTACAGCTCCATCAGCATGTCTTCTTCCGCCGACGTCAGACCGGCGTCGATGGAAGCGGAACTCGACACCAGTCCCTGATTGTTCATCGCCGCGTCGAGCGCGCCGAAGAGGTCCTCGACGGCGGCATCGTCGAACAGGGCGTCCGCCGTGTCGTCGAAGGCATCGTTGATGAGCTGGATGTTTTCGAGTTTCTGAAGCGTCGAAACCGGCACCGGCGCAATCGTGGCAAGCGGCGCGATGCCTTCCGCCAGCGTTTCCTGAAACGCGAAGTCGATGTAATCGAGCAGGTTCTTGCGATCCGACTGGCTCTTGAGCCGGTTGTAGGCGGTAATCAGCGTGAGCGTCTGCGCGCAGGTCTCGACGCTCGTTCCGACGAAGAACCGGCGCTCGGCGTAGGCGCTCGCGAAGTAGCGACCGAGCACGTCGAGCGCAAAACGGAGATTTTCGTCGGTCGTCGCCTTGACGAGTTCCTGACAGACTTCCGAAGAGGCCAGATACGGCGCGAAAATCAGCGGCTTGCGGCGAATCCGTTGCAGGTTCGCGTCGAGCATCACCAGACCTTCGGCAATCGACCCCGCATCGGACGCCATCTTGTCGGCGTCCACCAGCACGAGATTCTGGCGGATGAGGAAGAACAGCAGTTTGTAGAGTTCGTACTTGCCGAGCCGGGTCTGCTGCTGGAGGGTTTCGATGTCCGGGTTGCCGACCAG
>JAAFHI010000434.1 GCA_013298335.1 Actinomycetota bacterium | reverse complement strand
GGCAGCCGCCCGAAGTTTTCGAGGTAACGGCGTTCGAGCGTCCGAAACAGCCGATCCCAGACAATCGTGTAGAACCCGAAGTTGATCTCCGGGTCGTGGTGGTGGCGCGCGTGAAACGTACTTCCCGCAATCAGTCCCAGTACCGGGTTTCGTGCGACCGATACCGGCACGGGTTCGACGCCAAGGTGGCCGATGGTGCCGAACGCCACGTTGAGCATCAGATAGACCGACATGCCGAGCCACGACGCGGGGTAAATCGTGATGACTGTCAGCCAGAGCAGGCCGAAGGAAACCGTTTCGAACGGATGCAGGATGAACAGCGTCAGCGGGCGCACCCGTTCATAGTCGTGATGGATACGGTGGAGCAGGGGAAAGAGCAGCCGGTGGTGGGCGAGGCGATGCAGCACGTACATCGCGAAATCCATCGCGATCAGCAGCACAGGCACGTCGAGCCAGGCCATCCAGCCAATGTCGGAGCGAAAGCGGATGATGCCCGCTCTCCACAGCGCCCATCCGGCGACCGTGATGACGGTGTTGAGGAGGATGGTCGTGAAGGCGAGGCCGATTTCCCGCCGGGAAACCGGGGCCGGTTCGGCGGCGACGCGCGCGCCGCGAAACATCCGCGCCAGCCATTCGCCGCCGATCACCGCCATCAGGAAAATGACGAGGTTTTCGATCAGAAACAGGGGGGCGACCACGGAGATCGGCGCGTGGCGGAGCCATTCGATGAGGACGACCGGATCGGGCATCGCGTGGAATGAAATGGTTCAGATTCGGGTTTCACCGGTTATCGCACGGCGCGCGCCGAAGACAAAATATTCCTGCCGGTGTGTGGTAGCCGACGCTCCGGGCCTCGCGCCGTTTGGTACATTGGCTTTCCTCCCCTTCGGCAAAGCGCCTCCATCCGGGGCCATGTCAATTTTTCTGAAAAATCGGAGCGATGCGAATGAGTTCGAATCCCGAATCGTTCAAGAGTCTGGCCATGACGGTGCTGATGACGCCGGAAATGGCGAATTTTTCGGGCCATGTTCACGGCGGGGCGATTCTTCGCCTGCTGGATCAGGTGGCCTATTCCTGCGCCGCGCGGTACTCCGGCAGTTACGTGGTCACGGTGTCGGTGGATCAGGTGATGTTCCGCCAGCCGGTTCATGTGGGCGAACTGGTGACGTTTCTTTCGTCCATCAACTACACGGGAAAATCCTCGATGGAAGTCGGCATCCGGGTCGAGGCGGAGCAGATTCGCGAGCGGACCCGCCGCCATGTCATGACCTGCTACTTCACGATGGTCGGGGTGGATGAATCTGGAAAGCCGAAAGCCGTGCCCGCGCTCGGCATCGAAACGCAGGCGGAGCGTCGGCGCTGGGCCGCCGCGCAACTGCGGCGCGGCTTCCGCAAGGAAGTCGAGAAACACAGTCTCGAAATCCGGCAGAACCCCGAGGAACTCTACGCGGAGATGAAGGAAACCATCGACCATTCGAAGGATTGATGGCGCTTGTGGTCTTGACTCCAAGACTCCAAGACTCCAAGACTCCAAGACTCCAAGACTCCCGACTCCGAGACTTCCTCTCACCCGCCTTCGCGGAATTCGGGATAGAGCGTCATCCCGCCATCCACGTAGAGCGTTGTGCCCGTCACGTAATCCGCGGCATCCGACGCGAGCCAGACGACCGCCCGGCCAATGTCGGGCGGATCGCCGACCCGATAGTAGGGAATCAGTTTCAGAAGTTCGGCTTCGGCTTCGGGCGTTTCCCACGCGGCGCGGTTGATGGGCGTGCGAATCGCGCCGGGCGAGACGCTGTTGACCCGGATCTTCTTTCCGGCCAGTTCCTGCGCCATCGTTTTCATGAGCATCATCACGCCGCCCTTCGACGCGGCGTAGTTGGCGTGGCCGGCCCACGGAATCACGTCGTGAACCGATGAAATACAAATAATCTTGCCGAGTGCGGCGGAAAGCTCCGGTTGCGGACCGCGGCGCAGGAATTCGTTCACCGCCTCGCGCGCGCACAGGAACTGTCCGGTCAGGTTGACGCCGATGACCCGGTTCCAGTCTTCGATTGAAAGTTCGTGAAAGGGCGCGTCCTTCTGCAACCCGGCGTTGTTGACCAGAATGTCGAGCGTGCCGAAGGTTTCGACGACTTTGGCAAACATCGCCTTCACGTCGGCTTCCTGGCTGACGTCGGCCCTGATCGAAAAGGCCGTGCCGCCGCGGGCCGTGATCTCCGCGACCACGGCTTCGGCCCCGGCGGGATTCCCGGCGTAGTTGACGGCGACGGCGGCCCCCGCCTTCGCGAGTTCCTTCGCCACGTCCGCGCCGATGCCCGAACTCGCGCCGGTCACGAGCGCGCGCTGTCCCTTCAGGATCGGCCCGATGTCGGTGATTGGTGGCATAACGTGATGGACTCCTTTGAATCGCGCGATTTTTCCGCACCTCGCCCTCCCCGGTCGGGTTCGGTCGGGAAGCGAAACGGAAGTGCGGTGAACGGCCCAAGTGTACTGTGCCGGTGTTACGCTGAAAAGTCGGCGACCGGTCGGATTCCGGCGAAGTTTGAAAAACTCCACGTTTTGCGTGTTTGTGGCCTACATTGGAAGTGAGCGTCGCTGACGATCCGAACGCGACGTTTCATCCACGGCGGTGCTTTCGAAAGGAGTTTCCCCATGACGTTCGCAACCGCGCTTGAAAATCTGGAATCCGGCATTCTTCATGACGAGTCCATCGATCTCCGGCTCTACGCCGGGCTGCTCGAAGCCCAGCGCGCCCAGGGATTGATGCACGGCGACCGGGTGCTGTGCCCGTTTCTGCGTCCGCACATCATTTCGCGCCGCCAGTACACGGAAATGACCGGCGCGGCGGAAGTCATCGCGGGGGCGTTTGAAGTGCTGGTCGCCGCCGCGTTGAAGGACGACGACCTTTTCAATTCGTTCGGGCTGACCGACCGCGAAGCCCGCATGGCCCGCTTCGATCCGGGGTATCCGCGCCTCTGCGTGAGCAGTCGCCTCGACAGTTTCATCACCGACGACGGATTCGCCTTTCTCGAATACAACGCCGAAACGCCCGCCGGGACGATTGACCAGCAGGCGTTCGAGAAAGTGTTTTTCACCCTGCCCTATCTGCGCGATTTTCTGAACGAACACCCGCATTTCTGCCCGAAACCGCATGAAAAACTGCTTCTGGCGCTTCTCGCGACGTACCGTTCGTGGGGCGGAAAAAAAGACCACCCGAATATCGCCATCATCGACTGGAACGGCGTCGAAACCACGCCGGAGTTCGAGGTTTTACGGGACTACTTCACGGCGCAGGGCTGCCCGACACGCATCGGCGATCCGCATGACCTGACCTATGACGGAAAAACGCTGCGGCTCGGAGATTTCGACATCGACATCTTCTACAAGCGGGTCATCATTCATGAATATTTGAACACCTTCGGCGATGACCATCCGCTCGCGCGCGCCTACGCCGACGGGAACGTCTGCATGGCGAATTCCTTCCGGACCAAGATTCCGCACAAGAAGGCGAGTTTCGCGATTCTGAGCGAGGGCCGGTGGGATCACCTGTTCACCGACGAGCAGTTGGCCGTCATCCGGGCGCGCATTCCGTGGACGCGCCGGGTTTGCGAGGGACGGACGACGTTCGAAGGCGTCGAACGCGATCTCGGCGACATCCTCGAAACCGAACGCGAACGAATGGTGCTGAAACCCAACGACGACTACGGCGGACACGGCGTGTTCATCGGGTGGGAATCTTCGCCGGAAGTGTGGAATGAACGCATCGCGTTTGCGCTGGCGCACGATTACGTGGCGCAGCAGCGGGTTCCGGCGCGGAAGGTGAGTTTTCCGCTCTTTACCGACCACGTCGAAATGCGTGAAATGCTGGTGGATTTCGATCCGTTCCTCTTCGACAACCACGCGGAAGGCGCGCTGGTCCGGCTGTCGAATACGTCGCTGTGCAACGTGTCGTCGGGCGGCGGCGAGACGGGGCTGGTCGTCCTCGAAGAATCGTAGGGAGTTTGGCTGGCTCGTTCCGGATGGCGGGGAGTAGGATTCCGGCGTTTTTCAATTCCTTCCAAGTGAGTCGAAACCGCATGAAAGCCGAACGCCCCGCCGCGACCGAATACCGTCCGCATTTCGAACCCTACATCTCGAAAGTCACCGAATCCGACATCATTCCGGCGCTGGCCGCGCAGCCCGCCGAACTCCGCGCGGCGCTCGCCGGCATTTCCGAAGCGACCGCCGGTCACCGCTACGCCGAAGGAAAATGGAGCGTCCGCGAACTCCTCGGACATCTGATCGACGGCGAGCGGGTGTTCGGTTACCGCGCAATGTGCATCGCGCGGGGCGAGGAAGCCTCGCTGCCGGGATTCGAGGAAGACGACTACGTGGCGAATTCCGGCCATGACTCACGCACGCTC
>JAAFHI010001007.1 GCA_013298335.1 Actinomycetota bacterium | reverse complement strand
ACTTGAAAAACTTCCGCTGGCGGACGAATCCTGAAAAGCAGTGGTCAGTGGTCAGCAGTCAGTGGTCAGTTCTGAAATCTTCGGAAGCTGTTTACCATGGCCCAAATTTTTTACTGGCTGCTGACTACTGGCTACTGACTACTCGCCCATGCATCCCAACGAACGCCTCATCCGCGACTTTTACGAGAGTTTCAAACGCCTCGACGCCGAGGGCATCGCTGCCTGCTACGACCCGGCGGCGGAGTTTTCCGACCCGGCGTTTCCCGGTTTGAAAGGGCCGCTGGTGATCGGCATGTGGCGGATGCTGACGGCGCGGGCGAAGGATTTCTCGCTCGAATACGATTCGGTGACAGCCGACGACCATAAAGGCAGCGGCCACTGGATGCCGTCCTATCTGTTTTCGAAGACGGGTCGGAAGGTCACCAACGACATCCGTTCGGTATTCGAGTTCCGGAACGGGAAAATCATCCGGCACACCGATACGTTCGATCTGTGGAAGTGGGCCGGAATGGCGCTCGGACCGAAAGGGACGTTTCTGGGCTGGCTCCCGCCGGTTCAAAACGCCATCCGGAAGGAAGCCCGCGCCGGACTCGACGCTTTTCTCGCCGCTCAAAAGTGACATTTTTCTTCAGGACGCGCCCAGTTCGCGCAGCCAGGTCTGGATTTCGCCGGTTCGGGGCGATTCGGGATTGATGGCCGCCGCCTGTCGGCAATCCGCGCGAACCATGTCGAGCGCCTCGCTGTTGTCACTCCCGAGCCGCTTCTGGGCACGGGCGATTTCCAGCCACCGCAGCGCATCCGCTTCATAGACCACCGAGTCGCTTTCGCCCGCGTCGAGCGCGATCCGGAACGCCGTTCCCGCATTCCGGAAGGCATCGAGCGCCGCCGGGACCTTCCCGGCCTGAAAACCGAGGCGGCCCAGCGCGATTTCCGAGTTCCCGACGAGTTGTTCCCCTTCGTACAACCACGGCGCTTTCGCGAACGCCGATTGCGCGAGGCGCTCCGCGTCCTGGTACCGCCGCTGGTTGTAGGCAATCAGCGCCTCGCGGTATTCCGGGTAGGGCGCGGCCCCGTTCCGGCTCGATTCCAGCCACTTCACGGCTTCGCCCCGCAGGCTGTCGGCGGTTTCGCCGGATGGCGCGGTTGGGACGGTTTCTTCCTCGACCGCTTTCCACTCGGCGAGCGCGCTGAAGGTCTGGCCGAGCGCATAGGCGACCTCGGGCTTGCGATATCCCTGATTCCAGGCGGCTTCGAGGGATTTTCGGGCCTCGGGAAATTCGCCGAGCGCGAGGTGGCCGCGTCCGATGGCGTAGGTCCCCGCCCCGGTGCCGCCGGACTGGGTGGCGTCGTTCTGCTTGGACTGCATCCACGAGCGAATCCGGCGGCGCATTTCGCCGCTGTCGTGAGGCGGCAGCAGGTTGGAATCGCGCTGTCCGCCTTCAAGCTGGTTGATTTCGGCTTCAAGTTGTTGTGCCGTACGGGTTTCGCGTTCGGCCACGCGCAGCGCGTGAACCCACATTCCGAGAAGAAAAATCACCGTGCAGATCGATACCGCGCCGACGATGCTCAACGTCCGGTGGCGGCGGAACGCGCGCTTCAGCCGGTACGTGAACCCCAGCGGACGCGCCGAAATCTGCTCGCCGTCGAGAAATCGCCGCAGGTCGTCGGCGACCGCGCGGGCCGACTGGTAGCGGCGGGTCAAATCCTTTTCGAGACAGGTCATGACGATGGTATCGAGGTCCTCGGGAATCGAGGGACACCGCGCGCGCAGCGACTGCGGTTCTTCGTCGATGACCTTCCGGATCGTCTCGGTCGGGGTGCGTCCGGTGAACGGCGGCTGCCCAGCGAGATAGGCATACAGCGTGGCCCCGAACGAAAACACGTCGGTGCGCCGGTCAAGTGGGTCGCCCAGCGCCTGTTCCGGCGACATGTACGACGGCGTTCCCATGATCGTCCCGGCGGAGGTGAGCGTTTCCGACTGGTTCTCGACCCGGACCAGCCCGAAATCGGTCAGAAAGGGCTTGAGCGAGCCGTCGGGTTCGGTGCGGACCAGAATGTTCCCCGGCTTGATGTCGCGGTGAATCAGCCCGAGCCGGTGGATGGCCTGGAGCGCCTCGGCGATTTCGAGCGCGAGCAGGACCTTGCGTTCGATGGACATCGGACGGCTGAAACGGTCGAGCGTCTCGCCGTCGATGT
>JAAFHI010000492.1 GCA_013298335.1 Actinomycetota bacterium | reverse complement strand
TCCGATCTCTTCAGTATCGCCGGCATTGCGATAGGCGGTGACAGCTTTTGCAAGAGCACTATTCTCCAGGGCAATTTGCTCGGACGAAGGGAGTACGGCACTGACCTTCACTCGCACGAATGGCTCCTGAAATACCCGGTACAGCCGAAACTCTTCATCCTTCGGGCTGGGCGAGAAACTCGGAAACGGCAAAAGGACCGGTTCTTTCGCAACCCCATGCTCAACCGTGGCCGTGGTTGAGGCGGTCGGCGTGGAAATGAACTTCGCCGTTTTGGTCGTTTTGGGTTTTGGGTCGGCGGCGAACCCGCGTACCGGAAAAGCGAACAAAACCTGCAAACCGACCAACGCAACGCTCAGAAGGCGAACCGAAGTGTGACGCATGAGAAGCACCGATTCTCGATTTCTCGATTGAAGAATTCCGATTGAAGATTGCGGGCAGCCCGCGCTTGGCACGGGGCCGACGAAAAGGGAACGAGATTCGCCCTATGGCGCGGCGGGGGCGTCGATGACGAGTTCAAATGAACCGACCGAATTGGGCGCGGTGTTCCGGCGCGGGCCGAGGCGGTTTGTCACCGGTCCGGATGGCGAGGCATAGACGTTAAAGAAAAACGAAAGCGATTGCGGAACACCGCGAATAATCTGGCAGGCGAACGTATGGGTCCCGGAAACCGCCAATGTGGTGGGCGTCAGGCTTTGGATACAGCCAGGTAAACCGCCCGCAATCGGGTTCAAAACGAAATCGTCCGCCGTGTAGAGCCGATAGGGCCGCGTCGGATCCTGATCGGTTCCGTTTTTCTGGAGCGTGACGACTCGAATGTACATCGGGGCGTAGAGCGTGCCCGGCCCGTTATTCGTTATCTGCAAGGGGACATTGACGAGATCAAGGTAGCCCGCTGGATTGCTCGGCGCGGAGCTGACGGTAATCGAGCCCGCGTACCCGACGGTGACCTGAGAATTCACCAACCCGGACGGATCCTGTGAAACCGTGATGAGCTGGTTGCCGATGGTAATAAAACCGACTCGGGCGACCGGACCGCTCGTTCCCTGCTCCTTATTGACCGCAACCGAGTAGGAAATCGTTCCGTTTCCGGTCCCAGTGGCATTGGTGAAGGCAATCCAGGACGAACCGGTTGTCGCGGTCCACGGGCAGCCGGTCGGAACGGTCACGGTCACAGTGCCGGTCCCGCCCGCCGCCGGATAGGTCTGGGAGTTGGTTGAAACCGAGAATGTGCAGTCGAGTACCTGAGTGAGGTTCCCCGCCGCGTCATGGGTATAAACCGTGTAGGACCCATTCGGATTGGTCCGCCGCGTCAGTTTGTTTCCGCTGTCGTAGGTGGCGGTGGTTGTCCCGGATTGCTGACCGTAGCCAGTCATCCCCGTAACCGGAATCACCGCCGCCGCCCCGAGGAAAAGAAAAAGTAAACGCAACACCACGCCAAGCCGGCGGGTACGGGAGAGACGTCGATGTATATGGTTCATGGATGTACCTGGGCCGGAGTCAATTTTCCGGAGGACAGTGAGACGCAAATCGACAGAAGAAGTATTTGGTTGTTGTGGCCAGTAAGAAGACTATAACCCCTAACTTCCGATCATTTTCAAAAAATATTTCTAAAAATGCGTTTCTTTAGGTTTTATGCCCGCAAGTACAGAATTTGTGCGGACTTCGTAACAGGGATGAAACCTGAATCACACGAAAAAAATAAGGGTACTTCAAATCGAGGCTGAGGGTGTCAAGAATCAGCCAGAACGGGGCTCGCGGATCAGCCGAGAAACTGCTTTGTCAGGATTGAGACTGGATTGGCTTTACAAGCCGGGTCAGGTGTGAACAACCGGTTCAACCCGGATGTAACTGAACCCAAAGGTTTGCCGCTTTTAGGACCATAGGTTTGCCGTTTTCATCAACACAGCGGCATTTTTAGCTGGATTTTCCTGATCCTTGTGACCATAGGTTTGCCGCGAGTACCAAATACACCCAAAGGTTGGCCGCTGAAAATACCTTCGCAGGACTGATTGATGAACAAAATTCCGGAAATTTCAGCACGAATGACTATTTCCGAAAGGAATCATGGTCGGAATCAACTATCAGGCTGAGATTTTCCAGCCAAATTGGGACCATCCCCTTGCCAAAGCGGCTGATCTTTGGGTTCAGTTACACCGGAGAGGTGGTTTCCGAACGAAATCCCTCCTTATCGGACACAGAGAAAGGCGACGCCTACCCTGGTCGCGGTTTTCTTTGCGATGCTCTGGATTGAGAAAGCGTCCCCGCCTACAATCGGACGCTCAACGGAGGACTTGCCATGAACATGAAGACGGTCAACGCCCTCGAACCCGGCACGAACCTGTCAGATCTCCTGTCGCTGGTCGCGGCCGGCACCGAAATTCTGCTGACCGACGGGAAATCTCCGATTGCCCGGTTATCCCCGATTGGCGAGACCACCCGCTCCGCCGGTCTGCATTTCGGGGCCATTGAAACGACCGAAGATTTTGATGCGCCGCTCCCGGACGATTTCTGGCTCGGACGGCCATGAAACTTCTGCTCGACACCCACACCTTCATTTGGTGGGATTCCGCTCCGGATCAATTGTCACCGGCCGCGCTCGCCGCTTTTCGGGCTCCTGAAAACACGCTGCTTCTGAGCGTCGTCAGTCTTTGGGAAATTCAGGTCAAACGGCAAATCGGAAAACTCCAGCTTCATCTGCCGCTGGCGGAAATCATCGAGAACCAGCAAACCCGCAATCAGATTCAGATCCTCCCGGTCCTGCTGCCCCATGTGCTCGAAGTCGAGAACCTCCCGCTTCATCACAAGGATCCCTTCGACCGGCTTCTCATCGCGCAGGCACTCGTGGAGCAGGCAACGCTGCTTTCCAAAGACGGAGAATTCCTGAAGTACCCCGTTCCGCTCCTTTGGTAAAGTGGTAAAGCACTCAATTGGTCACCGTCATCTCTCCGCTGAACGACCGGACCTTCGTCAGCTTTCACTTCAAACGGCCCGAATGTCCACGCGACCTTCGGGCCGTTTTGGTTTTCCGGCCAATCACTGCCGCCACCGCGGCCTGAGAATGAGCGGTCAGGGACGACCCCAAATCACAACGACATCCTCCATCCCCGCGAAGGCGGCTCCTGTTCCCGCCGCTCGGCCTCCTGGCGACGAAGCAATCCCTTGATGGTGCTTTTGCCGGAACCGTTCGGACCGGCAAACATTCGAAGTCGCACCGTGTCGTTCATCGCAGCGTCCGCCGCGTTCCGACCGCCATCGGGAACGGAGGGTCAATCGTCTTGATGACCTTTTTGGTCCCATCAGGAAACGTTTCGTAAATCACCCCTTCCTCGCAGGTGACCACGCTCCCGCCGGCGGCCAACGTCTGCCAATAGGCGGCGGTGGTCGCGGCCTGGGCAAGTTCCGGGATGTGCTCTTCCAGAAACGTCATTTCGGCTTCGTTCATGCGGTTTTTCGTCCTCTTGATGAAATCGCCGTCCCGCTGGGACTTCATTTGGCTGTGCCTTTGGATTTTGGCGAATGTACGCCCCAAAATGGGCACCCCTCAATGGTCACCCACGTCCCCGCCCCTTTTTCCGACCGGTCTTCCTCGTTTGCGGTGACTTCTTCCCGCCCGACGCGGCTTTGACTTCCGCGTAGTGCCGCCGCAACCGCGCCTCGTACGCCGGGTCCTCGTTCATGATCCAGACAAAAAGGTCGAAAAACCATTCCGCGAATGGCGACGGCGAGTCAAGGATGTCAAGAAACACTCCGGCGAGATCAGCCCCGAATTCGTCCCCGTGCATCCAGCGCACGTAGAATTCCGGAGATTCCCATCCGTACTGGATCGTCGCGAAAAGCCGCAGATCCGGCAACTTCCGGACTTGAACCATGACACGACGACAGTCGCATTTGACATCCGGACAGTAGCTCGGCAAAGTCACATTTGATTATGGCGAGAAGTCATTTGAATTCCGATGTTTCAGGTGACTTTTTCGGACGCTGACGCGATTTCCCAAATGTTCGATGACCAACCCGACGGCATCGTCTTGTGAC
>JAAFHI010000214.1 GCA_013298335.1 Actinomycetota bacterium | reverse complement strand
AGTAGGGGATGGGGCCGACGCTGGCAATCGGAACGTTCCGTTGCCGGAGGTCGGCGAGGATTGCCGCCGCCTGGTACCAATCCTGCCCGGACTGCGGATCGCGGAGGTTGTTCAGCGCGGTCACGTCGCGGGTGGCGAGCAGATTCCGTCCGATACGACCGATGTAGGAGCCTTCAACGTAAAGTCCTTTCGGCAGTTTGCGCCCGAAGGTCAGGTTGAAGACATAGTTGGTCGGGGCCTTCACGGTCGCGTCGAGCGAACTTTCGATACGCCGCGAGAAGGGGCTGGCCGACTGCTGGCGCGGGAAGGTCAACTGTCCCGGAACGACGATGTTCGGAAGGCTCCGAACGTTCTGACCGGGGGCCGTGAACTGCGGCGCCGGACGGGTCGTCACGTTGAAGGTGTTCGACGAGATGGCCGACTGCGACGCGAAACCGAGACGATTGTTCTGGTCGAACTGGAGCGCAATCTGGGTGCCGTAGTAGTCGTTCGTCATGGCGAAACCGCCGCGAATCACGGAATCACCCTCGTTGCCGAACAGTTTGTGCCAGAAGCCGTCCTTGAAGTTCGGCGTCCAGGCCAGCGCAATGCGGGGCTGGAAGTTGTTGAGGTCGAACTCGTAGTTGCCCGTCTTGCCGTTGGCCGGACCGGCGAGGTCGATGGAGATCGGCGTGTTGAAGGGGGTCCCCGCCGCCGCGCCGGCGAGCCGCTGATCGAAGAAATCGCCGAGCGCCACCGTGGTGCGCGCCTGCAATCCGTTCTGTTCGTAAACCGGGCGGCTGAGGCTGTAGCGCAGACCGTAGGTCAGGGTCAGATTCGGCTTGATTTTCCACGTATCCTGTCCGTACAGGTCGTATTCCTCGGTGGCGAAACTGCGTTTGATTTCCTGTCCCGAGGCAATGATGTTGCCCTGCCGGTCGAAATTGAAGTTGGCGGCGTAGTCGGGCGAGCGACCGATGGCCGAGGCCACCGCTGCCTGTAGAGATCCGCGGAAGCCGTTACTGATGGTGCGTCCACTGCCGGTAATCGGAGTCAGCAGGACGGAGCCGGCGCCCGCATAGAACGAGAAATTGATGCCGAAACGATCAAAGGCCGCTCCGGCGTTGCTGGTCCGGTTGCGGATGACCCGAACGTTTCCGCCCACCTGAATCGTATGGTTCCCGTGAGTCCAGGTGAAGTCATCGGTAAAGTTGTAGACCGGCGACGTCCGCGAGAAACTGCGGGCGTAGGCAAACGGCTGGAAAACATCACGGAACAGAAGGGCGTTCTGCGCCGAGTCGCCGCCGTTGGTGAAGGAATCGCGGGTCAGACCGAACCGGAAGGTGTTGATCTTGTTCCCGCTGATCGTCCAGGTGTGGCTGATGGCCGTTCCGACCGGGTGCTGCCACCGGTTCGGCGTTTGAATATCGGGAAACTGCTGAGCCTGAAGCGCCCGGTTATCGAACTGGTAATTGAAGCGCGCCGACACGATGTGCTTGCCGGCGGAGTCCACGTTCCAGTCGAATTTGGCGATGCTCGTGTTTTCACGGACCGGCAGCGGGGCATTGAAGAGGAACCCGCCGGTGTTCAGACCGTCGCCGATGATGTTGTTGTTGACCGTGTACCGGCTGGCCGCCTGCGCGAGGTAGGTCAAGGCCGCCGGGTTGGTGCCGACCGCCGGGAAAAGTCCGTTCAGGTCGGCGAGGCTGAGGCTTTGAACGGCGTTGGCCGAGTCGCGATAAAAGATCGTGCCCTGGCCGAGGCTGGCCCGGGGAACGATGCGGTTGACCGCGGTTCCCTGCGCCGTTCGGAGCCCTTCATAGGTAAAGAAGAAAAAGAGTCGATCCTTGAGAATCGGTCCGCCAATGGATCCGCCGAACTGATTGCGGATCAGTTTCGGGCGGGCGACACCGTTCAGGTTGTTGAAGTAGTCGTTCGCCGTGGTCACGGTGTTGCGGTGATATTCGAAGAGCGTTCCGTGGAAGGTGTTGGTACCGCTCTTGGTAATCAGCGAAACCTGCGCGCCGGAAGACCGGCCCTGACTGGCATTGGCGTTGGTGGTCGTCACGCGGAATTCCGAGATCGAATCCGGAGTCGCGCGCAGAACGGGGCTGAACGCCGTACCGTTGACCTGATCGTTGACGTCCACGCCGTCGAGGGTGAGGTTGGCCTGGTCGCTGCGGCTGCCGGAAACCGCGCCGCCCGGCGTCACGCCCGGCTGGAGGCTCAACAGCGCCGCCACGTTGCGACCTTCAAGCGGAAGTTGCTTGATTTGCTGCTCGACAAAATTGTTGCCAAGGCTCGCGTCGGATGAGTTGATGACGGCTTCCAGGGAATTGGTCGTCACCGTGATGACTTCGGTACTGGACCCGACCGAAAGGGAAACGTTCACTTCCTTGGTCGTATCGACCGTGGCGCGAACGTTTTCGACGACGCCTTTCTTGAAACTCGCCGCTTCGGCGGAGATTTGGTAGTTCCCCGGCGGAAGACCGGTGAAACTGTACAGTCCATCGGCGTTGGTGGTTTGGGTACGGTTGGAGTTCCGGTCGGTATCCGTAAGCGTTACGGTAGCGCCAGCCAGAACCCGGCCCTGTTCATCGGTGACAGTTCCACGAACCGTCGAGGTTCCGGATTGGGCGAAGGCACTCGTGGTGAGCATGAACGACAGGGCCAGAATTCCGAGGAATCCGAGCCAGCACCGTTCCAGGAGGTTTCTTGCAGATGGCATAGCGTTCTCCTCTGGTTTCATCGAAAGCAAAAAGCGAAGCCGGATCGTAGGGGGAAATCTGTGATCCCGACCTGCTGAATGCCTGAATTGAATTTCGGTTTGGCCTTGTTCAAGCAAAAACCGTTCCATGCCAGGCGAATTTCTTCCAGGATTCGATACTGACTCGCAACTTCTTGATTTTCAGCAGGATAAGGAATCCCGATTCGAGGAGCGGAAGCCACGCTTCTCTCCACAAATATGCACCGGAATGCAGAATTCTGGATATTCAACCGTTTGTCGTTTGTCACCCTGCTCGGGGATGTGGTCTTATTTGGAAAGTCGAAAAACAGGATTCAAGGAGACGGCTGCATCGTGAAGGCCGGTGGAAAAACAGGTGGACCGAGATTTTTCCTTGCCCTTGGCATGGCTTTGCTGGTGGCCGTCATCGGCATTGCGGTGGCGAACCAGATGTTCGCGATGATTCAGTTCATCCTGCTGGGCCAGACCGTCGGCCTGCGGACCAATTTCATCGAATTGTTTACCCTCCTTTTTCTGACGGTCGGCGCGCTGGCGCTGGCCACGGTCGTAACCGGAAAATCCTGGCGGCACTGTCTGATCTTTTTTGTCCCGGCACTGGCGGTCATCCTGCTGCGATCAGCCTATGTTGTTGCCTTTGAATCGGAAGGCTTCCTGCGTCTGGTGGTGGCCGGTGAATTCATGCTTGCGGCGGCGGCGGTGGCTGGAGTTTTTCTGATGTTCCGGCGGGAACGCGCGAAGCGCGAACCGGTTGTCCCGTCCGGGAACGATTATCGTCAGCGACGGGCGTGACGGGCGGTCAATTTCGTTTCGAAGGTGAGGCTTGTAGCGCGCGTCATCCGAATGTGCTAGAAACCGGTGTCTTTTCGAATCATTCAACTCGAAAAAGTGAAACTTTAAGTTCTCGTGGAGGGTACGCAATGAGCGGCAGCGTGATTGAAATTACTGACGGCAACTTCGAGCAGGAAGTGCTGTCCTCCGAACACCCGGTGCTGGTTGACTTCTGGGCGGCGTGGTGCGCGCCCTGCCGGATGCTGGCGCCGACTGTCGAAGCACTGGCGGATGAATACACCGGCAAGGCTCGGATCGGCAAACTGAACGTCGATGAAAACAACCAGACTTCAGCCAAATTCGGCATCAAGGGCATTCCGACGCTGATTCTTTTCAAGGGCGGCGTCGAGCAGGAACGGCTCACCGGCGCGCATCCGAAAGACACCATCGCGCGGATGCTTGAAAAGCACATGTAATTTTTTTGTAGATTGCTTTTGCCCATCATCGAGCGCCGTCGCGACCGCTGGTCCGGCGGCGTTCTTTCCATGTACCAACCGCCATGCCTATTTTCGACACTGCCACCGCGCGACTCTATTATCAGATATCGGGTGAAACCGGTCCGCCGGTCGTTTTCCTGAACGGGTGGGCCGCCTCCTGCCGCGAATGGGTGCCGCTGGCCCGGAAACTCAACAAGCGGCACCGCTGTCTGGTCTACGACATGCGCGGCTGCGGACGCTCGCTGGCCACTTCGTTCACCGCCGGGTTCGAAATCGATGACGCGGTGGCCGATCTTCAGAATCTTTTGAATTTCGTCGGATTTCGCGATGCCCATCTGGTCGGGCATGGCATCGGGGCCATTGTCGCCGCGCTCGCCGCGCGGGCGCATCCGCAGGATTTCTCGACCCTGACCCTCATCGGGACCGAATTCACGCCGACCGGAAGCGGGGAGTCGGCGGAACGGCGCGACAACACCGATCTGATGCTGACCCAGGCGCGGGTGATTCTTCAGGAAATGGCGACCGTGCCGTACCTGCGGAATCTGGTGCTCTGGCGGTACCGCCGGGTTCCGGAACCCCATCGGACCGAACTCTTCGAGGATTTTGCCGCGGTCGATCCCCGCGCGGCCTATCAATTTATGCAGTCGGCGCGGGATGCCGCCGTTCGGGACCGGTTCTGGGAGGCGCTCGACGCCCTCACGCTCCCGATTCTGCTGATGCGCGGCGAATCGGACGACATCTGTCCGGCCAGTGTTCACCGGCTGATGTTCAATCGCATCCGGCGCGGTCAGTCCGGAACGGTGCGCGGCAGCGGACACCTGCCGATGATCGAATTCCCGCAGGAATGCGCCGATCTGCTCGAAGAGTTCTTCCGGTCGGAACTCCCCCGTCTGCACCGGGCCAAGGTGTAGGACGACGGGTATTTCAGCAAAAAAGGAATCGGGTCGGGATCACTTCGCCATCGCGTCGGTGACCTTGATGTCGTGTTTGATGATTTTGTCGCGGGCGGCATCGACTTCCGCCAGAATCGGTTTGGGAATCAGCGGCTCGTTGTATTTGTCGAGCGCGTAGGAGATTCCGCCGTTTTCCAGCCCGTAGCTGTGAATCCCGCCGGTGAACTTGCCTTCGACCAGTTCCTTGATGATGAGGTAGACCGAGACGTCCACCCGCTTGACCATGCTGGTCAGGATGAATCCCGGCTTGACCCAGTTCTGGTTCGAGTCCACGCCGATGGCAAAGTGCTTCATTTCCTCGGCGGCATCGAACACGCCCAGTCCGGAATTACCCGCTGCCTGAAAAATGACGTCCGCCCCGGCTTCAAATTGTGCCTTGGCGAGTTCCTTGCCCTTGCCGGGATTGTTCCACGCGGAATCGGTAATGCCGACGAAGTTCTGCTTCACTTCCACGTTCGGATTGACGTATTTCGCACCTTCTTCATAACCCTTCGCGAACTTCCGGATGAGCGGAATGTCCATGCCGCCAACGAAGCCGACCTTGCCGGTTTTGCTCGTCCGCGCGGCAATCATCCCGACGAGGAAGCTGCCCTCGTGTTCCTTGAAGACAAGCGAGGCGACGTTGGGCAGATCGACCACCGAATCCACAATGGCAAACTTGGTTTTCGGATAATCCCTGGCGACCTGTTCGAGGATCGGCCCCTGCGCGAAGCCGATGCCGATGATGAGGTCGTAATCGCGCTCGGCGAACGCCCGCATGCAGGGTTCGAGATTGTTCGGCTCGCCCGGCTCGGCGTCCCGCAAAATGATCGGCAAATCTCTGGCCGCGCGCTTCACGCCTTCCCACGCGGCGGCGTTGAAGGACTTGTCGTCCTTGCCGCCGATGTCGAACACGATGCCGACCTTGATTTTCCCGGCTTCGTCCTTGCGAATCCGACTCGCGCAGGACATTGAAAGAAACAGCAGGACGACGAGGGCAACAGAAGCAAACGATTTCATGGGCGGTCGAGAATGAAAAATCCCCGGCGGGATATTGAAGGATGGAATTCCGACGAATGAGTCCGCCGAGTGTAGCAGTGATTCCCTTACGGATTCCAAACCGAAATGCTGTCTCGCTCCAAAACGGAAAAAGGACCAGGCGATGTTAACCTGATCCTGGGAATGAGTCCTGGAGTCTTGGCGTCGGGAGTCTAGGAGTCAAAGACGAAAGAAGGAGGAAACCCCGGATTGAACCTGATACCCGAAACCCGACACCCGACACCTTTTCTGATTCCTGACCCCTGATCCCTACTTCTTCGGCTGAATCGGCTTGAGGTTCGGGTCGGTGCCGTTGTGGGTGATCGGAGCTTCGGAGGGAAGAACCGTGATGGTCGGCTTGCCGTTCTGGACGGGCGTTCCTTCCGGCAC
>JAAFHI010000849.1 GCA_013298335.1 Actinomycetota bacterium | reverse complement strand
CGACGTCCATCGAGCCGGTGAAGGCGATGAACCGGGTTTTTGGATGCTCGACGATGAAGTCGCCGATTTCCGAACCGCTGCCGGGCAGGAAGTTGAGCACGCCCGCCGGCAATCCGCACTGTTCGAGCAGTTCCACGAATTTCGCGGCGATGATCGGGGTGTCGCTCGACGGTTTCAGAACGACCGTGTTGCCGGAAACGATGGCGGCGGTGGTCATCCCGGCCATGATCGCGAGCGGGAAGTTCCACGGCGGAATCACGATGCCGACGCCGAGCGGAATGTAGAAGGCGTCGTTGATTTCGTTCGGCAGGGGCGACGGCGTGACGCCGATGGGCTGGCCGTAGCGGATCGCCTCGCGGGCGTAAAACTCCATAAAATCAATGGCTTCAGCGACATCCGCGTCGGCTTCCGGCCACGATTTGCCGATTTCGTGGACGAGCCACGCCGACCAGTCGAACTTGTCGCGGCGCATTTTCGCGGCGGCGGCGAAGAGGTAGCCCGCGCGCTCGGTTGCCGAAACGTTCTTCCACTGGTTGAACGCGGTGGTGGCGTCCTCGATGGCGCGGTTCGCCAGATCGCGGCTCGCCTTGTGGACGCTGCCGATGAGTTCCGCCGGATTGGCCGGATTGACCGATTTCAGGAGACTGCCGGTGGTGATGTGCTCGCCGCCGATGACCAGCGGGTAGTCCCTGCCGAACTGCGCGGCGACGCGCCCGAGGGCGGCCTCCATCGCGGCGGCGTGGTTTTCATCGGCAAAATTGGTGAAGGGCTCGTTGCGAAACGGAGAAGTCATAGGAATAAGGATGAAGGCGGAGGGATGAAGGATGAAAAAAGCGTTCAGGAAATATCATATTCCCCGCCCGAATTCATCCTTCTGATTCATCCTTCCGCCTTCATCCTTCATCCTTCATCCTTCGTTTTCAGGCTCCGACCGGGACGCGCTCAAGGCAGAGGCGGCGCTTTTCGAGGCGATAGTCGAAAAGGACCTTGTGGACCTGCCGGGGCGTCACGTCGCCGACCTGGTCGGCGACGGTCGGGTGGAGCGACTTCTCGGGCGGATGCGATCCGTCGAGATAGGCGTGATACCGCTCGATGATCTGGTCACGCTGCTCCGGCGAAACCGGCGGTTCCTCGTCGTGGAACTTGCTGTCGTCATAAAGGACGTCCACCCAGCGGAGGACCTGATACGGGGTGACGAAGCCGAGTTCGCGGGCGATGCTGTCGGGAAATTCCTCGTATGGCTCGTCGCTCTCCTCCAGCCGGCTCCAGAACCGTTTTTCGATTTCGAACAGTTGCTGGCGCGATGGACGCGGCGTTTCGGATTCGGAATACTGCCGCTGCGCCCAGTGGCGCACCGCGAGCACGACCGATTCGAGGCTCAGGTTGAAATGTTCGGCGATATGGCGGCGGCGACCACCCACCGGACGCTCCCCGGATTCGACGAACCGGCGATACATCTCGGTAACCTGCTCCTGCTGCTGGGCGGTCAGGTCGAGCGAGGCGATTTCGAGCGCGCCCCGGACTTCCTTGATGACCTGGGCGACGAGCGACCGGCAGACCCAGAGTTGCTGGGAAATGGCGGTGTGGATGCGCCGGAGATTGAGTTCGGTCTGGGTGCTGTCGAGGGGAATCGCGCTGCCCGGCACGTTGCGCATCTGCTGGAACGCGGCGGCGATCCGCGAGCGGAGTTCCGGGGTGAGTTCCTTGGCCTGCGGGGGCCGCTGTTTCGGCACGCCCTTGGCGCCGCCGTCGCGGGTCGGGCGACCGGCTGAACTCGGTTTTGCGCCCACGACCATCTTGGTCAGCTTGGGCATCATCGGGCGTGGGGCTTCGACAGCGGGTGTCGTCGCGCTGACCGCGCTCCGATTCTGGTGCTTCTGGCAGAATCGGGCTTTTCGGTCGGTCGAAAAAAAGGTGATTCCGCAGTGGTCGCACGTACGACGGAACTTCATTCCACTCATGGTTTTTTCAATTCAATCGGGCGAGAAGGCCCCGGCTGCAACGCATCACGAACGTCCTGGCCGGAGCATCGAAATTGTCGGGTGGCAGTGTTTTGAACCTAGTTCATGGTTTTCGGAATTGCAACCGGAAGGCTTTTCGGGGGGTCAGCGGGCTTCTTCTTCCTCAAGATCGCGCTTGATCGCGTCGAGGACGCCGTTGATGAACTGCGTCGCCTCGAAGGTGCTGAACCGCCGCGCAATTTCGAGCGCTTCGTTGATGATGACCGTCCGCGGCGTGTCGGATTCGTGCAGAAACTCGTACACCGCCATCCGGAGCACGTTGCGGTCCACGACCGCCATGCGCGAGATACGCCAGTTTTCGGTCCGCCGACTGATGCGCAGGTCGATATCGGTCAGATTGTCGAGCACCCCGGTCACGATGCGGTTGGCGAAATCCTGCACGTCGTCTTTCTGGGTCGGTTTGACTTCCGTCAGTTCCTCCCAGTAGGTCCGCAGCAGGTACGGGACCGTCGGTTGCGCGACATCGTATTGAAAGAGCATCTGGAGCGCGCATTCCCGCGCCCGCCGTCGAACACCCATAAAACTCGCCTGTCCGGATTCCCGACCATCGCTTCCCGCATTCCGGAAAACAAACGTCGAAAATCGAAAGTTCCTACAGTTCCCG
>JAAFHI010000862.1 GCA_013298335.1 Actinomycetota bacterium | reverse complement strand
GCAGGTCGTCCCGACCGGCGAGCCGAACGGACAGGGTCAACTCGAACGCATGCGAACGCAAAAGCAGATTTCGCACTGGTGGGTCGTGCTCGATTACCGTTCGCGGTACTTTGAAAAAGTGGACCGCTTCGATGATTTCACGGTCGTCTCGACCACGGATTTCCCGGATCGGTACCCGAAAGTCAGGGTGCTTGAACTTCGTCGAAAGTAAGTCATTCACGGCCTTCGAATCGGATTTTTTCATGGCCTGGGTTCTTCTCGCGGCTTCGGAGGCTGTGATAGCGTACAAAGAATCGCGGTTTCATATCTTTACCAGCCACCGCGGGATCATCCCGGTATTTTCAAGTTTTTTACCGCCAACCTTTTTCCTGGAGGAACTATGGCTATCAAAGTCGGCATCAATGGCTTCGGACGCATCGGACGCAACATTCTGCGCTCCGCGCTCGGCCACTCGGACATCGAAATCGTCGCGGTCAACGACCTCACCGATTCGAAAACGCTCGCGCACCTGCTCAAATACGACTCGATTCTCGGCAACCTGACCAACCACTCGGTCTCGGCCCCGACCGAAGACACCATCGAAGTCGACGGTCACACCATCAAGGTGTTCAAGATTCGCAACCCCGCCGAAATCGACTGGGCGTCGACCGGCGCGCAGATCGTCGTCGAATCGTCGGGACTGTTCACCGACCGCGACAAGGCCGCCGCGCATCTGGGCACCACGGTCAAGAAGGTCATCATCTCGGCTCCCGCCAAGAAGGAAGACCTCACCATCGTGCTCGGCGTGAATCAGGAAGCCTATGACCCGGCCAACCACCACGTCGTTTCCAACGCCTCCTGCACGACGAACTGCCTCGCCCCCGTCGCCAAGGTCATTCACGAAAACTTCGGTATCGTGAAGGCGCTCATGACGACCATCCACTCCTACACCAACGACCAGCGCATCCTCGATCTTCCCCACGAAGATCTGCGCCGCGCCCGCGCCGCCGGACTCTCCATGATTCCGACGAAAACCGGTGCCGCTCAGGCCGTGGAACTCGTGCTGCCGCAGCTCAAGGGCAAGTTCGACGGTATCGCCGTGCGCGTCCCGACGCCGAACGTCTCGCTCGTGGACGTGACCTTCGAAGTCGAAAAGGAAACGGACGTCAAGGGCGTCAACGCCGCGCTCAAGGAAGCCTCGGAAGGCGCGCTCAAGGGAATCCTCGGCTACTCGGTGGAACCGCTCGTTTCCATCGACTACAAGGGCAATTCCTTCTCGTCCATCGCGGACGGCTCGTTCACCAAGGTGATCGACGGGAAAATGATCAAGGTCCTCGCATGGTACGACAACGAATGGGCCTATAGCTGCCGCGTTCGCGACCTGATCAAGTTCATGGTCGAAAAGGGACTTTAAGAAAAAGGATGAAGGCGGAAGGCGGAAGGATGAAAAGAAATTCATCCTTCATCTTTCCGCCTTCATCCTTTTTTTCATTTGTGAATCGGGTCGGTTTTCAATCGCGATTCAAGCGCCATGATCGACAATTACGCGAATCTCGCCCCTGAACGGCTGGCCGAACTCGAAGCGGCCATCCCGAACGTTGCCTCGATGCTGGACCTGTTCCAGTGGGGGGCGAAGCCCGATTCCCTCGCCGCCGTCCCGCAGGTTTTCTCCGAAGTCGTCAAACAGGACGAATACACGCACGACTTCGTCATGCCTTTGAAAAATGGGCTGTACCTCGTCTACGACTCGACCTGACTGGGCGCCATCGCGGCGGTCGCCGTGTGGGATCACCAACCGACAGCGGATGAAATTCTCGAAAAACGCCTGGAACGGGGCTGGCATCCGACGCCCTCGCCCCTCAGGGAAGGCGATGTCGTCCTCGGACACGCCTGCGCGATTCCTAAAAGGTAACTGTTCAGAGTTCCCCGCTTATGGTCTTTGACAAATTCAATCGGTAATAAAAAGGCGCGGATGCGCCGCCAGAGAATAGCCCCACCCGTGAGGGTGGGGTGGATTGGCGGGAAACATTCGTGAGCCGCGGAGCGGCGGCACACTCCTTTTCCGTGCCGCGCCGTCGGCGCTCCGGGACCAGATTCCGAGCGAACCACGCCCTGCCGGGCGCGGCTATTTTCTGCCGGTGCGTTCGCACCTTTCAGGAATCGAACGCACCGAGTATTACCGAAACAATTTTTCAAAAACCATAAGCGGGGGATGCTGAACAGTTACGATTCTCGAAGCCGCACAACTCGTGCTTTCGGCTCAATCCACCGAAGGGGATCAGTAATTTTCATCCTTCATCCCTCATCCTTCATCCCTCCGAAAAGCTCCCCCCACTATGTACATCAACGGTACCAATCTCACTCTCGCGCAGGTCGTCCGGGTCGCGCATTCTGATGCTCCGGTCGTCCCTGATCCCGACATTCTTTCCCGCATTCACGCCTCGCGGCAGGTGGTGGACACCATCATCGCCTCCGAAAAGACTGTTTACGGCGTGAATACCGGCTTCGGAAAACTGTCGAGTGTCACCATTTCCCCCAATGAACTCGCCACGTTGCAGTTGAACCTTGTCCGGTCGCACGCCTGCGGCATCGGCAAGCCGCTCTCCGA
>JAAFHI010000608.1 GCA_013298335.1 Actinomycetota bacterium | reverse complement strand
GGTCGGCGAGCAGTTCGGGTGAAAAGGCCGACGGTTTTTTCTGGATCGCGCCGACCGGACGAACGAATCCGGTCGAAACCAGCAGCGCGAGAAGAAGGGCGACGGAGAGGGGGCGAGTGGGCATGGGAAAGGTGTCGGGTATCGGGTGTCGGGTTTCAGGTTCTCGGCTGAAAAAGGTATCGAGTTTCAGATTTTTCCAGGCCGAGCTTCGGAAGAAGTTTGAGAAAGAATAGCGAATCCGAGAGGGAGAGTGGATATGTTCCAGCAAGTCCGCTTCTCCCGAAACGTTTTATTTGAAGAGTATCCGTTGTTTGAAAACCTGAAACCCGACACCCGACACCCGATACCTGAAACCTTTTAACTGGAAAAGGTGTCGGGTATCGGGTGTCGGGGTTCAGGTTTTTCCGAGCCGGGTCTCAGAAGAGAATTGAGCAACAACAGCCAATCCGGGAGGAAGAGCGGATACGTTCCGGCAGGTCAGCTTCACCGAAACCGTTTTACCCGAATAGTATCGACTGTTCGAAAACCTGAAACCCGACACCCGATACCTGAAACCTTTTATGTTCCAATCACTTGATGAACTTCACAGCGCGCGCGGCGCACATTTCGGCGAGTATGCCGGGAAGCGCGTGCCGTTGAACTACGGCGACGCGGCGGCTGAATACCGGACGGTGCGGGAAGGCGTGGGGCTTGCCGATCTGAGCGCGCACGGTCGCGTCGAGATTACCGGCAAGGAGCGGGTGGCGTTTTTGAACGGCATGGTGAGCAATCACGTCAAGGCGCTGGTGGCCGGGACGGGCGTCCCGGCGTTTTTCCTGACCGCGCAGGGGAAGATCACCGCCGACTGCGCGCTGTTTGCCCGCGAGGATTCGTTTCTGCTCACGACCGACGCGGCGGCGTTCGAAAAGCTTTATAAAAAGCTGTTCGCGCTGACCTACGCGGGTGATTTCAAGATTGCCGACCTGACGAAAACGCACGCCGTCATCGTCGTCGTCGGCCCCGACGCCCGCTCAACGCTTGCGCGTCTCGCGAACGCCGACCTCGCCGCGTGGCCCGACACCTTCGCGGTGGACAAAATCAGCGGCAAGATTTCGACCGGGACGGAAGACCTCCACATCTATCCGAACGCCACGCTGACCATCGCCGGAACGGACGTTTTCGTCGCCCGCATCACCCGTGGCGGCGCGGAACGTTATGAGCTGACCGTCCCTCACGATTCCGCCGTCACGATCTGGGAAGCGCTCGAAGCTGCGGGTGCGCGTCCGGTCGGCTGGGACGCGCTGGACGTCCGGCGGGTCGAAGCCGGCATCGGACGCTTCGGGACCGACTTTGACGAAAGCACCCTGGCACCCGAAATCGGGCTGGACGAGGCGATGAGTTTTACCAAGGGCTGCTACGTCGGACACGAAACGGTCGGCAAGATTCACTGGCGCGGCCACGACCAGACGGCGCGCAAGCTCGTCCGGCTGGACATCGGCGACACGCCGCCGCCCGCGTCGGGAACGCCGATCGTCAAGGGCGAAAAGGAAGTCGGCGTCGTGACGAGCGCGGTGCGGCATCCGCTGACGGGGAAGACGCTCGCGCTGGGGTACGTCCGGTCGGCCCACATCGCGCCCGCCGCCGAGGTGACGGTAAAACTTTCGGACGAGGCGACGGCCACGGCGAGGATCATCTCGGAATGAGTGGCGAATTTCCCCAAACCATCGCCGTCATCCGGTCGTAGTCCCGCCCGTTGTCGAAATTCATCCTTCGAAAGACGGTTCCGACCGATGCCCGAATCATCCGCCGCGTTACCGAACGAATCCCGCCGCGACCTGACCATCATCGGGTTGCTGGCGGGATTCAAACTTCTGATTCACCTTTCCGCCAATCGAGGCTACGGCTATTTCCGCGACGAGTTTTACTACCTTGCGTGCGGCGAACGGCTCGCCGCCGGATACGTCGATCATCCGCCGCTGATTGCCTTCATCGCGAAATGTGCGCGGGTGGTGTTCGGCGAATCGCTGTCGGGACTGCGGCTGCTTCCGGCGGTGGCGGGCGCGGCGGTGGTGTTTCTGACCGGATTGCTCGTCCGCGATCTGGGCGGGAAACGCGCCGCGCAGGTCCTCGCCTGCCTCGCGCTCATCGTTGCGCCGGTCTACCTCGCCATCGACAACTTTCTCTCGATGAACGCGTTCGAGCATCTGTTCTGGCTCGGGGCAATATTGGTGACGCTGCGGATTGTCCGCGACGACCGGCCAAAACTGTGGCCGCTGTTCGGCGTCATCGTCGGTTTCGGCCTGCTCAACAAGCATTCGATGGTGTTTCTGGTGTTCGGCATCGTCGTCGGGCTGGCGCTCACGCCCGCGCGCAAGCATCTGCTCGACTGGCGGTTCTGGCTCGGCGCAGTCATTGCGGGGCTGATCTTTCTGCCGAATGTCATCTGGGAAATCCGGCACGGCGCGCCCACGCTCGAATTCATGGCGAATGCGCGGCAGTTCAAGAACTACGCCGCGTCGCCGCTCGAATTTCTCGGCGGTGTTCTGACGGAAAGCCACCCGTTCGCCCTGCCGCTGCTGCTCGCCGGGTTCGTCTTTTACTTTTTCATGAAGGATGGAAAACCGTTTCGCTGGCTTGGCTGGACCTACGCGGCGATTCTCGCGCTGTTTATCGTCCAGAAAGCCAAGACGTACTACATCGCACCCGCGCTGCCGATTCTGCTGGCGGGCGGCAGCATCGCGCTCGTCGCCGCGCTGGCCCGCCCGCGACTGACCTGGGTGGTGCCGGCCTACGCGGTCGTTTTGCTTGTGGGTGGGGCGCTTCTGTCGCCACTGGTGCTGCCGATCCTGCCGGTCGATATGTTCATTGCCTATGCGAAACGGCTCGGCGTCGAGCCGCCGAAAACCGAAAATCACGAGAAAGGCCTTTTGCCGCAACACTATGCCGACATGCACGGCTGGGATTCCTTTACCCGGACGGTGGCGGGCGTCTATGCCGGGTTACCGGAAGAAGATCGCAAACGGAGCGCGATTCTGACCCGGAATTACGGCGAGGCGGGCGCGCTCGAATTTCTCGGACGTCCCTTCGGGCTGCCGCCGGTGCTGTGCGGCCACAACAATTTCTACCTCTGGGGACCGGGCGCGGCGAGCGGCGAAGTCCTGATCGTGGTCGGCGGGAAAGCCGAGGATCATCTCAAGTCCTACGAGGAGGTGACGGCGGTGGCGACTTTTGCGGACCGCTACGTGATGCCGTTCGAAAACAACCTGCCGATTTTTGTCTGCCGCAAACCGCGCCGCCCGTTCCTGGAAATCTGGGCAAGCAGGAAACACTACATTTGAGGGGGGATTTCTTCCCGAAAATAAAAAGGACGACCATTGCTGGCCGTCCTTTTCTCATGGTGAAGGAAGTTTTCTGAATTGAACTACTTCGGGATCGTGGTCGGGGCCGGGCCGGAAGGCGCGGCGGTCGGTGCAGGTGCGCTCGGCTTGGCGGGCGCGTCGGCGCCGCGGT
>JAAFHI010000030.1 GCA_013298335.1 Actinomycetota bacterium | reverse complement strand
ACGGTGAATTACCGCGAGTCCTACGGCATGTTTGCCTGCAACGGCATCCTCTTCAATCACGAGTCGCCCCGTCGGGGAGAAACGTTCGTGACCCGCAAGATCACGCGGGCGCTCGGTCGCATCAAGTGCGGACTCCAGAAAAAGCTCTATCTCGGCAATCTCGACGCCAAGCGCGACTGGGGCTTTGCCGGGGACTACGTCGAGGCGATGTGGCTGATGCTGCAACAGGAGACGCCCGACGATTACGTGGTGGCGACCAACGAGTCCTACTCGGTCCGCGAGTTTCTGGCCGAATCGTTCGGCTCGCTCGGTCTCGACTGGGAGGAATTCGTCGAAATCGACCCGCGTTACTTCCGCCCGGCGGAAGTCGATTATCTGCTCGGCGATTCGACCAAGGCGCACGAGGTCCTCGGGTGGAAGCCGCGGGTTTCCTTCAAGGAACTGGTCAAAATGATGGTCGAGCATGACCTGAATCTGGCGCAGCAGGAAGCAACCCTTCGCAACGCGGGACATGACATCACCGTCGGAGATCGCAACGATGGATAAGGCAAGCTCGATTTTCGTCGCGGGGCACAACGGACTGGTCGGCTCGGCCATTCTGCGGAAACTGCGGGCAGCGGGGTATTCCAACCTCATCACCCGGGGCCGGGCCGAACTGGACCTGACCCGGCAGGTGGCCACCGACGCCTTCTTCGCCGAACACCGGCCCGAATACGTCTTTCTGGCGGCGGCGAAGGTCGGCGGCATCCTCGCCAACAACACCTACCGGGCGGACTTCATCCGCGACAATCTCTACATTCAGACGAATGTGGTGGACGCGGCCCACCGCAACGGCGTGAAGAAGCTGGCCTTCCTCGGGTCGTCCTGCATCTATCCCAAGTTCGCGCCGCAGCCGATGCACGAGGATCACCTGCTGACCGGGATTCTCGAACCGACCAACGAGCCCTACGCGGTGGCCAAAATCGCGGGCATCATCACGGTTGATTCCTATCGGCGGCAGTACGGGCTCAACGGCATCTCGCTGATGCCGACCAATCTCTACGGACCGGGCGACGACTTCAACCTCCAGACCTCGCACGTACTGTCGGCGCTGCTGCGGAAATTTCACGAGGCCAAGGCGTCCGGCGCGCCGAACGTCACCGTCTGGGGCACCGGCACGCCGCGCCGCGAATTCCTGCATGTGGACGACCTGGCCGACGCGGCGCTTCACCTGATGCTGCACTACGACGAGCCGGGTATCGTCAACGTCGGCGTCGGGGACGACCTCTCCATCGCCGAACTGGCCGCGCTCATCCGTGACGTGGTCGGATACGAAGGCGAAATCGTCTACGACACGTCGAAACCCGACGGCACGCCGCGCAAGCTGCTCGACGTCTCACGGCTTCACGCGACCGGATGGAAGGCGCAGATCGGGCTCCGCGAGGGCATCGAACGGACCTACCGCTGGTTTCTTGAAAATCCTTCCGACTGAGGGTGAGGGGACGATGCTCGGAGTCATCGCGGGCGACATCATCGGTTCGGTGTATGAATCCGCGGGCTTGCAGGGGAAAGCGCCGAAATCAAAGGAATTTCCCCTGTTTCAGCCCGATTCCCGCTTCACCGACGACACCGTGCTGGCCGTGGCGGTGGCCGATGCGCTGATGGCCAGGGCCGATTACGTCGATGCGTTCCATTCCTACTTTTTTCACTACCCGAACGCGGGCTACGGCGGATCGTTCATCGGCTGGGCGATGGCCTGCAACCGTGAGCCGTACAACAGTTGGGGCAACGGCTCGGCCATGCGGGTCGCGCCGGTTGCGTACTTTTTCAATTCACTGGACGACGTCCTCGCCGAAGCCAGGCGGTGCGCGGAAGTGACCCACAACCACCCCGAGGGCGTGCGGGGCGCGCAGGCGACCGCCGCCGCCATTTTTCTCGCCCGCGACGGGCGGACGAAAGAAGACATTCGCGCGTATGTGGCGAATCAGTTCGGCTACGATTTTTCGCGGACGCTCGATGAAATCCGACCGGGATATTCCTTCGACGTCTCCTGTCAGGGGTCGGTCCCGCAATCCCTTCTCGCCTTCCTCGAAGCCACCGATTTCGAGGATGCCATCCGGAACGCAGTTTCGCTCGGCGGCGACACGGACACGATGGCGGCTCTCGCGGGCGGCGTCGCCGAGGCATTTTTCGGGGGTGTCCCGGAAGCCGTCGAGCGGGAAGTGACGGCACGGCTGGACGACCGCATCCGCTCGGTCGTCAGCCGGTTCAAGGCGCTCACGCAATCAGACTTTTCCTGAGAAATCCTTCGATATCCTCGGCGTATTCGGCGATGTTGCGCGCCTTGTCGAGGCCGTTGATGACGCGCCGGGCATTGACGTAGTCGCATTTGGCCGCGTTGATGTAGTCAGCCAGTTTTTTGGTCGTGAAGACACCGGTTCGCATCCCCAGCGACATGATTTTGTAGGCGATGACCGGGTCGAGGACCTTTTCGGGATGGATGACGAGTTCGTTGCCGAGTCCGAGTCTGGTACTCATCGCCGCGTAGTTTCGCTCCCACGTCAGTTGCACGTATCCCCGTCCGTAATAGGTTACGAACGTCGTCTTTCCCTGTTCATCGGAAATCGGAACGGGTTTTCCATACTCCCGACTCTTTCCCTTGCCGTATTCCTCGATGGGCTGCCACGTGTTGTCGCATTCGTGCTTGACGGTGGCGAGCATGTAGGCTGCCCACCGCGCGTCGGTGACGGCGGCGTCCCGCTCCAGGCTCGTGAGCAGGCTTTCGATACCGTTCACCTGTGATTGTTTCAATTTGCCGTAGACGGCGCGGTAGGCCGCGAAGAAGTTGGCGTGGTCGATCCTGAGGGCGGGCATTGGGGAAAGCTCCGAAAAGGGGGATTCGGTCGTGCATCGGGGATGGAACGTCCGATGCGCGCGAATTTACCCCAACTTGTTTCGGAGCGGGCCGGAAAAAATCTGTTGGAATGGCGGGGAACGCTGGAGAAAGGGAGGGCTCTCACTCCAGCGCGATGAGCCGTTCAAGTTGCGTTCGCATGGCCGCGTCGGTTTCGGTTTGAAGGAGTTCCTTGAGGATGGGTTCGAAAAAGCGGCCGTATTTCTTCAGGTCCTGTCTTGCCATTTCACGGATTTCCGGAGAATCGGACCGCAGGCGTGCGACGCGCGCTCTGACGTCCTGCGTCATCTCGGGCGTGATGAGTTCCGTCCGCCCGACGAGGACCCGAACCGTTTCACGCGGGGTCGGTTCGACCGAAAGCGGAAGAATGGCATCGGTTGTTTTGCGCGGCAGGATGTAGAAAATCCGCAAACCTTCCTCGAACCAACTGTCGCGCCAGGTGGCGATCATGGCGCGGGCTTCCTTGGCGTACAACCCCTGTGAAATCAGGGATTTTTCAAGTTGCGCGAGGACGGTGCCGATATTGGCGTCGAGCGCGGGGCGTTCGGCGGTGATGTCTTTCGTCACGTCGGGGACCATGCGAAAACCGATCCGGCCTCCGCGATTTTCAAAAATCATGAGGTTGGCCGAGCCGTCGTTGAGACATTTCTTTGTGCCGTCGCTGATGAGAATCCGCGTCCCGTCGAGTCTGGCCCGCAACGGAAGGTCGAAGTTGCCGATGCCGCGATAAAAGAGAAAATTCTCGGTTTCGACGCGGGTTTTATCAACGTTGCAGACCCGGATCGGGACCGCGTCGGTTTCGCGGGCCGGGTAGTAGTGACTGGCCGCCGCCTCGCGAAGGTAAGCTGGCTTTTCGTTCGGCAGCAACCGGACCGTGCCCCAGTGAATCCCGTTCGCCATCAGTTTTGGTTTATCCGGTCCATACCTGCCATTGATGAGTCCTGCCTGCGGGTACCATTCGGTGATTTGTCCGTCGGGAAACCTGACCGCCACATCGATATCCATTTCCTTTCCGGAATAGAAATAAATGACCGGGGTTTCCATGCGGACCCGCGCCGGGTCCCGCTTCCCGGTTTCCTTGAAGTTTCCGCGGAATCCGTCATTTTTTTCGACCGAATACACAAAGGTCGGCAGATCGCTTTTCACGTTCAGCGGACGCCAGTCGAGGGCCGTTCCGTCGCGTCCGGCGATGGTCGTGAAGGTTCCCCATTCGTGAACGACGAGATCGTTGGCGACGGGGCGGGGAATGTTCGGGGTGGCGGAATTCGAAAGCGAAACCGTGAACAGGGCCAGTACCGCAAGGATGGTTTTCTTCATGGATGTGACTCGACCGGGAAAATTCGTTTCCCGGCGAAAGGGACATCCCGGTGACGGCGATTCGTCGTCAGACTTCGCCCATCAGGCGGGCGTAGATGTAATCCAGATCATGCAGGGAGCGAACGATGTGTTTTTCAATCGAAACCGGGTAGTGCTGTTCACCCAGACCGACGAGGATGCCATTCTGGGGGCAGATGCCGAAGCACGGACGTCCCGAAGCGCGGATGGTTCCCGACAGGCCGTCCTTTTCAAGCTCTTTCTTGAGCAGGGGAAGCAGGCATTCGCTCAGTTCGGCGACGCGCCGGTCCTCGGCGCGTCGCCCGCAACTGGTGCAGACCTTGATGAAATCGAAGGGTTCGGAGGGCACGCGTTCTCCTTACTTCGTGGAATGGGTTGAACCTTCCGTCGTTTTGGCCGCCAGCGCCGCCTGGGCCGCCGCCAGTCTGGCAATCGGAACGCGGTAGGGCGAGCAGCTCACGTAATCCATCCCGAGTCCGTAGCAGAATTCGACGCTCGACGGCTCGCCGCCATGCTCTCCGCAAATGCCGATCTTGAGTTTCGGACGGGTGGACCGTCCCTTGTCGACGCCGATCCGCATCAGCAGGCCGACGCCTTCGCGGTCGAGCACCTGGAACGGATCGTCCTTGAGGATTTTCCGCTCGACATACATCGGAAGGAACGAACCCGCGTCGTCACGCGACAGGCCGAAGGTCGTCTGGGTCAGGTCGTTCGTGCCGAAACTGAAGAACTCGGCCACCGTCGCGACCTTGTCCGCCGTGAGCGCGGCGCGGGGCAGTTCGATCATCGTTCCAACGAGATAGTCGATGGCCACGCCGGTTTCGGTCATGACCTCGCTCGCCACCCGCCGGACGATGGCTTCCTGAAGTTTCAGTTCATTCACGTCACCGACGAGCGGAATCATGACTTCGGGAATCACCGTGAATCCCTTCTGCTTGACGTGGACGGCGGCCTCGAAGATGGCCCGCGACTGCATTTCGGTGATTTCGGGGTACGCGATGCCGAGACGGCAGCCGCGATGACCGAGCATCGGGTTGGCTTCCCGCAGTCCCTCGACCTTGGCGTGGACGGTCTCGGCGGGAAGGTTGAGTTTCGACGCCAGCAGTTCGATTTCCTCGTCCGTGTGGGGCAGGAATTCATGCAGCGGCGGATCGAGCAGCCGGATGGTGACGGGGAAGCCGTCCATCGCGGTGAAGATGCCGATGAAGTCCTCGCGCTGCATCGGGAGCAGTTTCGTGAGGGCGCCGGTGAACAACTCCTTCGGCCTGACGAACCGTTCCTGGGCGCGGGCGAGTTCGTGTTCAAGGTCGGCGGCGCGATCCGGGTTGTTCCGGGCCTTCTCGATTTCCGTGTGAAGGTGGCCGATTTCCTCGACCAGTCGTTGATATTCCGAGGAAACCATAATCATCTGCCGGACGGCGTCGATGCGGTCGCCGACGAAGAACATGTGTTCGGTCCGGCAGAGGCCGATGCCTTCCGCGCCGAAACCGCGGGCGACCTGGGCGTCGTTCGGCGTGTCGGCGTTGGTCCGGACGCGCATGGTGCGGGCTTCGTCCACCCAGCCCATGAATTCCTTGAACTCGCCGCCGATTTTCGGCTCGACGAGGGGCGCCAGCCCGAGGATGACCCGTCCGGTCGAACCGTCGAGGGTGATGAAGTCGCCTTCGGCAATGACCTGATCGCCGATGTGCATGCTGGCGCTGTCGTAGTCGATGGCCAGCGCGCCGCATCCCGCGACGCAGCATTTGCCCATCCCGCGCGCGACGACCGCGGCGTGGCTGGTCATGCCGCCCCTTGCCGTCAGGATGCCCTCGGCCTTGACCATTCCGTGAAAGTCTTCCGGAGACGTCTCGACCCGGACGAGGATGACCTTCTCGCCCGCCGATCCGCGCCGTTCGGCGGTTTCGGGATCGAAGACGACCGCGCCCGACGCCGCGCCGGGACTGGCCGGGAGGCCGGTGGCGAGCACCGTGATGTCGGCCTTCGGGTCGATCATTTTGTGCAGAAGCTGGTCGAGCTGGTTCGGTTCGACCCGCAGTATCGCTTCCTCGCGGGAAATGATGCCTTCCCTGACGAAATCCACCGCGATCCTGACGGCGGCGGTCCCGGTCCGTTTGGCGTTGCGGGTTTGCAGCATCCACAGCTTCCCGCGCTCGATGGTGAATTCGAGGTCCTGAACGTCCTTGTAGTGGCGTTCGAGTTTGAGCGCGACCTGGCGGAAGTGTTCGTAGACCTCGGGCATTTCATCCCTGAGCGCGGCGATCTTGAGGGGCGTCCGGATGCCCGCCACCACGTCTTCGCCCTGCGCGTTGGTGAGATACTCGCCGAAGAGTTCGTTTTCTCCGGTGGAGGGATTGCGCGTGAAGGCGACGCCGGTGCCGGAATCGCTGCCCATGTTGCCGAACACCATCGTCACCACGTTGACCGCCGTGCCGAGGTCGTCGGCAATTTTGTTGAGCCGCCGATAATCCACGGCCCGCTTGCCGAACCATGAATCGAAGACCGCCCGGATGGCGAGTTCGAGCTGGCGATGGGGATCGGTCGGGAACGGGTCGCCGGTTTCGGTCTGAACGATCTCCTTGAAGCGGGCCACGATCTCCCGCAGATCGGCGGCGTCGAGGTCGGTGTCGAGGTGACAGTTTTTGGCGCGCTTGGCTTCATCGAAAGCGTGGTCGAATTTTTCGCCGCCGATGCCGAGCACGATGCGCCCGAACATCTGGATGAACCGGCGGTAGGCGTCCATGGCGAAACGGTCGTTGCCGGTCTGGGCGGCGAGCCCGACGACGGTGTCGTCGTTGAGGCCGAGATTGAGGACGGTGTCCATCATGCCCGGCATTGAGAACTTCGCGCCGGAACGGACCGAGACGAGCAGCGGGTCGTCGGCATTGCCGAAGCGTTTCCCGAAGGCCTGTTCGACTTCGGCCAGGGCGGCCAGGATTTCCTCCCATACGCCGGGGGGAAACTGTTTGCCCGAGGCGTAATAGCGGTTGCAGATTTCGGTGGTAATGGTGAAACCGGGAGGAACGGGAAGACCGGCGAGGGTCATTTCAGCCAGTCCGGCACCCTTTCCGCCGAGCAGATCCTTCATTGAGCCGTTCCCGTCGGCTTTTCCGTCAAGGTAACGGTACACGTTCTTCTGAGGCGTAGCTTGGGGTTTCATGGCGACCTCGCAAGTTCCGGATGAATGTGGAAAAGAACGAAGCAGGGTACTCGGACGGACGGTCAGAGACCGTGTGGTTCCATCCGAAGTTGTCTCCAGATCGAGTAACTTTTCAGGGGACGTTCGAGGATCGCGCCGATGATTCGCTGGTTGGCCTCCGCCAGCGATTCCCGCGCGAAGGGCTCAATTACCAATGTACTGAACTCGGCGGGGGAAGTGCGCGCCAATTTTGAGTAGACCCGTCGCGCATCGGTCGTGATGGTCGCGTTGGCCGGGCCGCCGCAGGCGACGCATTCGGGCGAGCCGTCGTGGGCGATCCGGATGTCGGAATCGGGGGCGAACGGGGTCCCGCAGGTCAGGCAGGTTTTCAGGTCGGGAAAAAAACCCGCCAGCCGGACAATCCAGGTCTCGACGTAGTGGAACAGGCTGTCCGGTTCGAAGGGCTGTTCGAGGCAGGCGAGCGAGGCGGTAAGCAGGCGATAGACCGCGTCGTTGGCCTGATGCGGCGGGAAAAACTCGATGACCAGTTCGGCCCAGTAGGACAGCATCGCCGCCGTGACCGGGTCGGAGGCCGCGTCGAAGCGGGACTTGAGAACGTCGCAGGTGACGAGCTGGCCGAGTTCGCGGTCCTCCCGCTCGCGGTACGACATCCGGATTTCGGAAAACAGTTCGAGGCCCGAGCCGAATTTGCTTTTGAGGCTGCGCGACCCATGCGCGACCGCCTTCACGATTCCGTGCTGGCGCGTGAAGAACACGCAGACGCGGTGCGCCTCGGCGTAGGGAAACGTTTTCAGGGCAAAGCCTTCGGCCAGAAGAAGCGTCATGGGGCGACCGGTGGCGACGGCGGAGCCGTCGCGGATCGTTGCCGGATCCATTCGAGGTTCCGGCGGGCCATTTCATGCTTCGGATTGAGCCGAAGCGTCGTTTCGAACTCGGCCTTCGCCTCGTCAAACCGGCCCATCCGCAAAAAGCAGACGCCGAGATTGTTGTGCGCCTGCGGCAGGTTCGGATTGGTCTGAATGATCGTCAGGAGAATCTTGAGCGCCTCCTCCTTGTTGCCGAATTTGAGCAGGGCCGTGCTGATAAACAGCCGCTCGCCGTATTGAACCGGGGAGTATCGGATTCCGTTCGCGAGTTCCAGATCGCCTCCAACGCGGTCTCCCCGGCGATACCGGATGCCAGCCTTCAGTAAATGAACTTCCGACCAGTCGGCGGCGGGCAGGGCGAGATTCGGTGGCTCGATGGCCAGCAACCCGTCGGCCAGGGCCTCGGCTTCATCGAGGCGATTCTCGAGAAAATCGAGTTTGGCGAGGGCCACGACGGTCTCGAAATGGTCCGGCGCGATCCGGTACGCGGTATGTAGCAGTTCGCGGGCCCGCGCCGGATCGCGTTCGGTTAGTTGGCTGGCGACCGCCGAGTAGCCGAGCGGGTGACCGGGGTCGGTCTGGAGCATCCGGCTGAACAGGGTCAGGTTGTCCCGCCAGTCCGGATTTCGGCGGATGGTGACCGTGGCGTAGCTGAAGAGGACGGCGCCCGCCAGGACCAGGGCCATCCGCCCGCCGCCCCGCGACTTCAGATGATCCCGGAGTTTGAAGATGCCCAGCGCGAGCGCCAGGCAATAACCCGCTGATGGAAAATAGAGCCAGCGTTCGCCGAAGATCGCGCCGATGGGAAAGGGAATGTTGCTGACGATGAACATCAGGGCGAACCAGAGAAAAATCGAGAACGACACGAGCGGCAGCCGGCGGACGGCCAGCGCGGCCAGCGCCGCCAGCCCGAAAAACACGCCGAATCCGATCCAGGAACGCAGGGTCGGATGGGCGACGATTTCCAGGTTGAACCGGTCGTACCACGGACGGAGCGGGAAACCCAGCAGGAGGAGGCGATACCACTCAAGGCTGACCGATCCCATGGTGCAGACCCGACCCCACAGGGTGAAGTCCGCGAGGGGGGCCCGATTCAGGGACGCCACCTGCACTGCTTCTCCGCTGGAACGGCGCATGAGCAGATAGACGCCGACCCCGGCGACAAATGCAAGGTATGGCAGGACGGCGCGCGCCGTGGTTCGGAAATCGGGCAGCGGGCGGCTTGAAATCCACTCCGCGGCGAACAGAACCGCCGGAAAAACGATGAAATTCTCCTTTGTCAGAATGGCGCACAGAAACATGAGGGCGGCGAGCAGGAGTCGCCCGGCGGACGGCCTTTCCGTTTGCCGCCCCTTATTCCAGAAAAACCACGCCAGCCCGCAAAACACCGTGCCCAGGAGTTCCATGCGCCCGACGATGTTGGCCACGGCTTCGGTGTGGACCGGGTGAACGGCGAAGATGGCGGCGGCCAGAAACGAGACGCCGCGGCCAAGGCGGTACTTCCTCGCCAGCAGGAAAAACAGCGCCGATGCCGCGCAGTGGAGCGCCACGTTGGTCAGATGGAATCCGAAGGGCCGCCCGCCCCAGAGCGCATGGTCGATGGCCAGCGAGAGGACGAACAGGGGGCGGTAACTGGACGTCCCGCCGTACCATTGCTGCCAATACCCGCTGGAAAAGAACTTCCCGAAGTTCCCCAGCGATTCGATGAGCGGATTCTGGGTGATCATCATGTCGTCGTCATAGGCGAATTCGTTGGCGAGCGAGTTCGCATAGACGGCGAAGGCGAGGATGGCCACAACCCAGGCGACCGTCCGGTCACCGAGACCCGCGAGCCGCTTGGCGATGAATGATCGGGTGGGAGGAGCAGTGACGGAATCGTTCGTCATGGAGCGTCAGCGGGCAATGGTGCGTTGCCGGGTGTTCTGGTTGAAGGTGGGCATCTTGTCCCCGGAGCCGAGGGCTTCGATGGCAAGACGGACCTGTTCGAGCAGCCGGTTGCGGACGGTCCGACGGGTTCGGGGCGGGAGTTCGGCGGTACGGTTTTCAACCAGCAGCCGGAAGTACTGCCAGCCTGATTCGAGTTCGTCGGCGATGCGCGGCAATTGGGAAATATCGTAAGGCACCGCCACCTCGGTCAGCCCAAGGCGCGCGAACACCTGAAGGTAGCGGGCGGTGGCGAGGTCGGGACAGGCGAGGCGGTGTTTGCCGATCTTCAGTTCAATGCCGAGGAGCGTGTGCAGAATGGTGACGCTTTCGGACGACGAGGTCCGGACCGGTTCGGGGTGCAGCGTGAACCTCCGCGTCCGGGTGGTCAGCACCAGCGTGCGGTACAGCTCCGGAAGGTGGCGATCTCCGGTGGCCGCGGTGATGGCGTCCCGCAAACGGATGAATTCGGCTTCGGTCACGACGTGCCCCCTGTAACTCCCTGAATCACTCTGAGTGGCGATGCCGGGCAATATACTCCCAACCGCACGCCGAACGGAAATCGCGAAAATACATTCCGGGGCTTCGTGAAAGGTCGGGGTCAGGCGTGAGTGCCGACCCCGGTCGGGACCGGAAGCGCCCCCTCGGCGTAGAGCATGTGCGGCGTCGCATGGGTGACCGTCACGCGGTACAACCCGGTCGTCGGCGCGATGCCCGACGGCACGACCACGGCATGATTGCCCCGCGTGTGCCCCTGCATCAGCCCTTCGTCGTGGGCGCGGCCCTTGATGAGGACTTCGACTTCCTGGCCGACCCACGCCCGGTAGCGATCCCAGCTCCAGTGCTTCTGGCGTTCGATGAGCCGCATCAGCCGGTTCACCTTGATGTCGTGCGGAATGTCGTCGAAGTGCTTCGCCGCCGGCGTGCCCGCGCGTTCCGAATAGATGAACATGTAGGCCATGTCGTAGCGCACTTCATCGTAGAGCGAGAGCGTGTCCTGGAAATCCTCCTCGGTTTCGCCCGGAAAGCCGACGATCACGTCGGTCGAAAGCGATACGTCGGGCAGACGCTCGCGAATCTTCCGAATCCGGTCGAGGTAGTACTCCCGCGTGTATTCCCGCGCCATCCGCTTCAGCACCCGGTTCGAACCGGCCTGCACCGGCAGGTGAATGTAGCGGCAGACCGACGGCGTTTCGGCGAGTGCCTCGATGATGTCGTCCGTGAAGTTGATCGGATGGCTCGTGATGAAGCGCAGCCGCGGAATTCCCGTCCGTCCGACCCGCCGCAACAGGTCTGCGAACGACGGAAACCCCGGCAGGAGCTTCCGGTTCGGTCCCAGCCCAGGTTCGAGGCCGTAGCTGTTCACGTTCTGGCCGAGCAGGCTGACCTCGACCACGCCCGCGTCGCGCAGCGCCTCGACTTCCTTCACGATGTCGTCGGCTGACCGCGAGACTTCCGCCCCGCGCGTCGTCGGCACGATGCAGTAGGTGCATTTGTGATTGCAGCCGCGCGTGATCGACACATGCGCCGACAGTGTTCCGACTGGCGGCGGCGGCGTGTAGAAGTTGAGTTCCTGCTTGAATTCGAAGCTCTGGAACTTGCCCTTTTGAATCGCCGGAACGATTTCGGTGAGCGCGCCGGGGCCGAGCATGATGTCCACGCCGTATTTGAGCCCCATTTCCTGACCTTCCGGCAACTGCGCGAGGCAGCCCATCAGGCCGACCGTGATCCGGCGTTCGCGCTTTTCGCGGCGCAGGTCGCCGAGGATGGACCGGGCCTTGTCGACCGGCTTGCCCCGCACCGCGCAGGTATTGAGCATCACGAGGTCGGCTTCCTTGAAATTGTCCACAAACGTGTAGCCGATGCCCGCCAGTTGCGACTGGATGGCGTGCGTGTCGTATTCGTTCATCTGGCAGCCGAGCGTGATGACGCAAGCGCGCATGAAAACTGTTCCTCCGGAGCAAAACCCGCACTATAGCCTCCGGGAGGGGCAATTTCAAAACCGGGCGGCGACGGGATTCTACCGAAACCGTTTCCGAAATGGCGGGGAACGTGTGCTATGGTTGCCCGGATGGCCCTGCGCCGTCCAATCCCTCGAACTTCGGAAGTAATCACCGTGGAAGCGATTTTGGCTCTCGAAGATGGGCGTACGTTCCGGGGCGAAAGCTTCGGCGTCGCCGGCGAAACCAGCGGCGAGGTGGTGTTCAATACCTCGATGTCGGGCTATCAGGAAGTGCTCACCGACCCTTCCTACGCCGGGAGATCGGAAGAGCAC
>JAAFHI010000481.1 GCA_013298335.1 Actinomycetota bacterium | reverse complement strand
CGGTAACGAAAACCGACAGCGGCGGCAGCAGCCAGGCCATGACCAGCAGAAAAGCGGGATAGGCCATTCCCCAAAGAAGGCGACGACGGCCCTTGTACTCGCGCTCGGCCAGATCGGCGAGCTGGTCGAAGCTCCGGTCGAGGCGTCCGTGCTGTTCGCCCGCGACAATCAGCGCCACGTCCACCGGCGAGAACACCTTCGGAAAACCGGAGCAGGCGGTCGAAATCGGTTCTCCCGCGAACGCCGAGCGGTGGAGCGCCTTCGCCGCCTCGCTGACCGCCCGGTTGGTCACATGACCGGCGGCCAGCGGGACGGCCTCGACCGGCGCGATCCCCGACCGGTAGAGGCCGCCAAGCTGACGATAAAAGGCGATGAGGTCGCGGCTTTGTGAAAACAGCATGACTGGAGTCCAGGCGGGTGAGCGGACCGGATTCGTTTCGGAAAGGGCTCAATCTGGTGGTTCCGAGGGATAAAACACGGTTTATATCATGGCGACCCGAAACGGGCGGAAGCGCTGGCGACTCCCATTTCCGGTGAAGGGTTGACTGGGGTCTTCCGGCTCAGGCAAATTGGACGGGCCTCTTGACAGCATGACTGTTTTCTCGTCTGGTCTCATCCAATGATCAGGATCGTGCTTGTCAATCCCGACACCACCATTCAACGCAACTTTTCAAAATGGCTGCGCCGCCTGCACCCGGACATTTCCATCCTCAAAGCCGCGCATGGCCAGGAAGCGTGGGATTGGCTGGAAACGGCTTCCGCCCATCTGGTCATGACCGGCCTGTCCATGCCGGTGCTTGACGGGTTTGAGCTGCTGGCCCGGCTTTCGGGAAAGTATTCGAGTATTCCAACCATCATTTTTTCCGAAAATACCGAAACCACCGAATCGGCCGATCCGCGGAAGGTTTCGAGAATCGGCCCCTATGTCTTCCTGCGTCCGCCTTTTGAGTATTCCTCGACCGTGGCCGCCCTGAGAATGGCACTGGACGAGCGTCCGACCACGCCGATCAACCCGCTGGCCTCTTTTGTCCGGCTGCTCAAAAACGAACGAAAGACGTGTACGGTCACCGTCAGCTCAAGTGAAAAAACCGGTCAGCTTCACTTCCACAACGGCGTGCTGATCGAGGCCACCGCGGATGACATTCAAGGGGAACCGGCAGTCTTCTCACTCTTCGCCGCCAGGGATTCGACCTTCTCGATTGGCACCCTGGTACTGTCGGAAGGAAAGCTGGCCGCCCTGAGCGACCACCCGCTCAATGAATCCTTCGCCAGTGGATTGCGTTCACCGTCAGCGCCTCCCTCCCCGGCCTTCACGCCCCCCCGGCCACCGCTGGAGAAATGGCGCGAATATGCGACGACCACCGGCGGCCCCCTGGTCGGTTCGAAAAACCCGACCGAGTCTGCCCTGTCGAGCGGAGGAATGTCGCACCGGACGGCGCAGGAAACCGCCGATTCGTTTCTGAATTTCGCGGATGTCCTGCTGACGGGTGATTCGGATCTGGATCGGGTCTATGAAGTTGTTCCAGAACTGCGACTCCGGTTGTCCAGGGGAGAACTTCCGCAACAGACGGCGGCCCTGCTGAACCTCTTCGATGGGCAGTCGAGTCTCCGTGGGATCATTCAGCAGGTTCCGAACCAGACTTCGGCGTTGCGGTTTCTGGTGTCCGGTCTGGCATCGGCCAACCTGATGAAAGTCGTCCCGCCAGCCGCAGAGCCGGTATCGGTCGAAGCCGAACCGCCCACTGCCCCGGTGGAGGAAACGACCGTCCACGTCGAACCGGCGGAAGTTCCGGTCCACGCGGAACCAGCCGTTTCCCCGTCCCCGGCGGAAGAACCGGTGGACCGGGCAGAACCGGCGGCAATGACCGTCGCGGAGGGACCGGTTGTTCCCGAGCCGATGGCGGAGGCGATCTCCGTGCGACACGAACTGGGCGAAATCCCCGCCCAGCCGTATTTCCTTTCGAGCGATGCGATCCTGCTGGCCCAAACGCTGGCGATCAAGTTCGGCACCGTCCCACGCCGGACGAGCGTTGCGCTCTGGGCCCTCCCCCAGAGCCGCCAAGCAGTGCTGGAACAGACGCTCCATCACCTGCGCGCCACCCAGTTGCGGCACCTGAACCTCGCTGACCCGGAGGAAGAAAAAGGGCCGGGAGAAATCGGGCGATTGCCTTTCCGGGCCGGTCTGGAACTGACGGTGCATGCCTTTCCGAATCAGGTTCAAACCGCCCAACGGATTCCCGAACTCGATTCCTTCCTCGCCACCATCGTTTTTCTGGACGGCGAAAGAAGTCTCTCGTCCGATGTCATCAACCGACTCTGGGTCGAATACTCGACCCACTTCGACAAACCCTGTCTCTTTAATCTTTTTAATCAGGCATTTGATGTCCAGCCCGCCATCATTGACCACTTTGCGGCATCACTCGACCTTCCGACGACCCTTTTCGGCAGTTGGGACATCGCCAATCCAACGCAAGTGTCGGCCATGTTCGCCCGGTTGATTCAGGTCGGAATGATTTTCTGAATCGGCCGGTTTCTCTGTTTTTTGACGTGAAGCCGATATGACATTTACGGAAACCAAACCCATCTCATCCTCACCCGCCGCATCTGGCGGAGGAATTGCTTCACGGTCGGAACCGAACTCCCGTGAGCGTGATTTCTCAATGACGACAAATTACGGAGATGAATCGATCATTCTTCTGGTTGATGACGACGATCAGACCAGATTTCTCCTGAGAAAATTCCTCGAGCGGGAGAACTTCCGGATTGTTGAAGCCGCCAACGGAGCCGAGGCGCTCAAAATCGTCGAAACGGTCAATCCCGACCTGATCCTGCTCGATATCCAGATGCCGCTGGTGGATGGCATTCAGGCCTGCGCCAGACTTCGCCTGCGCCCGGAAAACCACCACACGCCAATCCTCATGCTGACCGGCCTCGTGGACGATTCGATGATCGAGCAGTCGTTTGCCGCCGGGGCCACCGACTACCTGACCAAGCCGCCCAATCCGGTGGCCCTGCGCCATCGCGTCCACCGGCTCATTTCGGCGTACCGTTCGGACCGCCTGCTACGCGACACCGAAGCCCGGATTCAGTCGGTCATCCGGCATGCGTCGGACGCCATCATCACGCTCGACCAGTATTTCACCATTGTTTCGGCCAACCCGACGACCGCCCGCCTCTTCGAAAAACGCCGGGAAGACCTGCTCGGAATGCCGATTTCAAGATTGATCGACCTTGAACCGTACCAAATCCGGCAGACCAGCATCCCGGTCGGGACCGAGGGGCGGCTCAGTTCCGGGAACCGGGTCCCGGTCGAAGTCACCACCGGCGATTTCATTTCCAATGGTCAGCAGTTCTACACCCTCATCGTGCGGGACATTTCGGAACGGAAAAAGAACGAAACCAAATTGCGGGATTCCCAGCGGCTGTTGCAGTCAACTCTCGACACGCTGTCGGCACACATCGCCATTCTCGACCGGGACGGCACCATTCTCGCCGTCAATCAGGCCTGGAAACGGTTTGCCGACGCCAACGGGCTGCCTGACCCCACCTATGGCGTCGGCCTGAACTATCTGACCCTCTGCGCCAATGCCAGCGGGGAAAATGCGACCGAGGCCCCGGCGGTCGGGGAAGCCATCCGCCGGGTCATCGAAGGCACCCTCGACGAATATCGGATTGAATATCCCTGCCACAATCCGCGGGAGAATCGGTGGTTCGTCACCAAGGTTGCCCATCAATCATCGGCCCCGGACGCGCCGGTCGTGATTGCCCACGAAGAGTCGACCATCCAGCACCTCGCCGAGGACGGGCTTCGCCAGGCGAATCAGTTTATGGGCCGGACCCTCGAAGCCATTCCAAGCGGAATCGCCGTCATCGAAACGTCCGGTCGTCTCAAATTCGCCAACCACCGCCTGGCCCAGAGCCTCGGAACGGTTCCTTCCGGGGTAATCGGTCGCCGTTTCATCCACTTCATCAGCCGGAAGGGCCGACAGCAGATGAAGCATTCGGTCCGGAAGCTCCACCGCCTCGAAACCGAGCTGGAAACATTTGAAACCAGCCTGTGCAGCAAGGATGGCTGCTTCGTTCCGGTCAGGCTTTC
>JAAFHI010000915.1 GCA_013298335.1 Actinomycetota bacterium | reverse complement strand
AATGCTCGAAAAGAACTTTCAAGTCCTGAGCGAAGGGCCGCCGCAACGCTGCGAGGTCTGCCACCAATCCGACCAGTTTGACCCGGAAACGGGGAAGTGCCGGCGGTGCTTCAACTTGCCGGTACTTCCCGAGGCTGGAAACTACGGCGTGGATGTTTTACGCACTTTCTCCGTGCCGGAGCGGTTTCGGGAACTGGTACTGGCCGAGGTCGGCGACGAGGCGGTTGTGTGGGTGGGAAGGCCGGGATACCGAAAGGCCATGCGGGATTTTTTCCTAAGCTGGGGGGCCTATTCTCTCCTTCTGCTGCTTCTCCTTTTTGGATACTTCCACTTTTTTGTGGACGCTGATTCCAACTGGCGGATTTTGCTTTATTGGTTGCTGCCGTTTCTCTTCATGTCCATATCCGCATCCGTTCCGTTTCAGGAATTGCTGCGAATGCGCCGTACGCTTTACGTTGTGACCGAAAACCGGGCGCTGGTTCTGGTGGAGGGGAACGAAACGTTGGTGACGAGCTATTTCCCGAATCAGATCAGGAAGTTGATTCTTTATCGCCGTCCGGACGGATCGGGAGATTTGCTCTTTGACGACCCAACTCCAAAGAAAAATGGCCACAAATCGATGGACAAGGGGTTTTACGGTGTCGAGAACGTGACCGAGGTCGAACGGGTTGTCCGCGAACGGCTGGTGGGCAAGGCTTCGCAATGAAAACCGGGACGAGTCAATCCAAAACCAAGCCCGAACGAATGGTTCTAACCTATTGATAAAATGGATTTTATAAGGCATCCCGGCGGGATGCCGAGAATGTAGCCGGTGGTCAGGCGAACGCCGAAGGCGTCGCCGGCACCACCGGGACCGGTTTGGGAAAACGTTTCGCGTCCGACGCGGAGAAAGAAGCCGGTTCTGCGCGTCCCGCCGGGACGCGGTTTCATTTTGGGGCGGGAAACCGGTGGTGGCGGCGATGCCTCCGGCATGCGCCTGACCACCGGCTACAATCTTCGCATCCCTTCAGGATGCGTTCAGGACGTACACAACCGAGAAAGACATCCCTTCAGGATGCGTGTTTCGCGGGCTACTGTCCCACCTTGTACGGTTTTTCAAGGTAGCGTTCGGCCTGTTCCTTGACGCCGTCGTAGGTCTCGCCGAGGTCCACGACCTTGCGGTATTCGGCCACCGCGCGGTCGCGTTTGCCTTCCGCGTCGTAGCAGTTGCCCTTGCGCAGCGTGGCCCAGGCCTCGATCCAGCGCGGACGAAGGTCGCCGTCGATGGCTTCCTCGAAGGCATCCTTCGCCTTTTCGAGATTCTGCTGCTTGAGATAGAGCAGGCCGAGGTTGTACCACGCCCAGCTACTGCGCCGGTTGACCTTGATGGCGGCTTCAAACTGTTGCTGCGCTTCGGGATATTCCTCGTCTTCCGAGTGTTGGATACCCCGCCGGACGACCACCGCGACGCGGATTTCATCCGAAATCCTAAGAATCTTGCTGTCCGGGTCAATCACGAGGTCGCGCGGTTCGGTCTTTGACGAAAGGACGAAATCCGCCGTCTTGCCGTCGAACTGCACCGTCGAGCGGTCCACGCCGCCCTGGTATTCGAGCGCGACGTCCACCGGCATCCTGAACCCTTCGAGGTTCTGTTCGAGCGAGCCGCGGATGCGGAACGTGCCGTCCTTGACCCGCAGAATCTGGTAGTCCGGCTTGAATTCCGGCACGCCGGTCGAATCCACCCAGAGCGCGAAGAACGAGCGCAGGTCCGAGCCGTTGATCTGGGCGGTGAGGGCCTCGAAGTCCTTGATGGACGTCTGTTTGCCGCGATTCGTCTCGAAATGCGCTTTCAGCAGGCGGAAGAACTTTTCGTCGCCCATCACGCCCCGCAGCATCCGGAACACGAACGCGCCCTTATAGAAGATGACCGAGCGGTAGGCCGATGACTGATCGTCGAGTTCGGCGGGCGCGCGCAAAATCGAGGTCTGTCCCTCGAATGCCAGTGCGCGTTCCGAAACGTCGCGCATCAGGTCGCGGGTCTGGGCCTCGTTGCGCGTTTTTTCCTCTTCCAGCAGGTAGCTGTAGGTCGCCAGCCCCTGTGAGAGCCAGATGTCGTCGAAACTCTTGAGGCCGACCGCCTGTCCCCACCACTGGTAGGCCGTTTCGCGGCAGAGCAGTTCGCGCGGGGTCGAACGGGCGGTGAAAACCTTCGTGGCGAGCAGGGTGACGCCCGCCGTGGTGTAGCTTTCGAGGCTTTCGTCGTCGATTTCGGCCACCGTGAGCCGGTCGCCGAAGGCGTAGGCCCCGAATTCCCGGCTGTACAGATCGCCCGCCTCCGCCATCACCTCGGCGAACCGCTCGGCGTTGGCCTCGTTGCCGGGCCGGAAGTTGACGCTGACCTCGACGTTGCCCCGCTTGGTCGTCCGGTTCTGGTAT
>JAAFHI010000359.1 GCA_013298335.1 Actinomycetota bacterium | reverse complement strand
CGACCATCGCCCGCGTCGCGGCCCGTCCGAGACCCGTCCCGCGATTTTCCCCGATGTAGATGAAGAAACGCGCGGTCGAGAGAAACCGGTCGATCCGGTCGAGGACCACGTTCCCGACGTGCGCGTTGCCCGAAAGAATGGCGAATCCGCGGATGGTGTCGGGGTTTTCCGTGACGTTCCGAATCCAGTCGACAGTTTTTTCGAGGGTCGGTTCGCGCCGAAGCCCGAGGTGCCGCCGGATCTCCGGGTCGTCCATCCAGTGAAACATGTTTTCGGCGTGGGATTCGTTGACCGGGATGAGACGGACACCAGACTGGTTTTGAAAAGCGGACATTCCTGTTCTCCTTCTTGTTTTCAGACCTTTTCCCCCTGAAAAATCTTCAGAGGAACTTCATAAATGCCGTAAGTGAAGACGTGAACGCCATGAGTGAAGAGGTAAACGTCGTAAGTGAAGACGTGAACGCCATGAGTGAAGAGGTAAACGTCGTGAGTGAAGACGTAAACGCCGTGAGTGAAGTCGTAAACACCGTAAGTGAAGACGTAAACGTCATAAGTGAAGTGGTAAACGCCGTGAGTGAAGGTGTAAAGGGCGTTTGTGAAGAGGGAAAGAGGGTGTGAGCGGCGGTGAAACGGTCGCGGTGGGTGCGTGGCGTCCGGTGGGCCCGAAGGAAACGGGGCCGGCGGGCGTTTTCAGGGGGATGTAGGCGTTTTGAGCACGGCGACGATCCGCGACGCGGTGTGGCCGTCCCAGAGCGCGGGCGGGCGGATCGGGAGGCGTTCCGTCGCGAGCGTTTCGGCGACGGCGGAAAGAATGGTCCCGGCGTCCGTCCCGACCACGCGGTTGGTTCCCTGAGTGACCGTGACGGGGCGTTCGGTTCTTTCCCGGAGGGTGAGGCAGGGAACGCCGAGCGCGGTCGTTTCTTCCTGAAGTCCGCCGGAATCGGTCAGCACCAGCCGGGATTCGCTCCAGAGTTTGAGAAAATCGAGGTAGCCGAGCGGCGGCAGCAGTTGTACGCCGGGCGGGACAACCAGTCCGGCTTCCGCGATCCGCGCGCGGGTGCGCGGATGGGCGGGGAAAATCACCGGAAGGCGCTCGGCAATCCGACCGAAGATCGCCAGCAGGCCCCCCAGCGTTTCGGGAACATCGACGTTCGACGGGCGGTGCAGGGTGACCACGGCGTATTCGCGGGGCGTGAGGCCGATTTTCCTTAAAACGGGCCGGTCGGCAGCTTCGGGGAGGCGGCGCAGCAGCGTGTCGATCATGACGTTGCCGACCCGGTGAATCCGGGATTCCGGGATGCCTTCGCGGCGGAGGTTTTCATCGGCGTCCGCGCTTGGCGTGAGGAGCAGGTCCGCGGCGGCGTCGGTCAGGACGCGGTTGATTTCCTCGGGCATATTCCGGTCGAAACTGCGCAGTCCGGCTTCGACGTGGGCGACCGGTACGCCGCGCTTGACCGCGACGAGCGTGGCCGCGAGGGTGGCGTTCACGTCGCCGACGACGACGACCCAGTCGGGGCGTTCCGTTTCCAGTACGGGTTCAAAGGCAAGCATGGTGCGGGCGACCTGTTCGGCATGCGTGCCGGGGCCGACGCCGAGATCGTGGTCGGGCGGGGGAATGTCGAGGTCGCGAAAAAAGGCGTCGGACATTGCGTCATCGAAATGCTGGCCGGTATGGACCAGCGTCCCGCGCAGGTCGGGATGACGCGCGATTTCGGCCATAATCGGCGCAATTTTCACGAAATTCGGTCGGGTTCCGACCACGTTCAGTATCTTCACGGGCTGTGCTCGTCCGGAAAAGTATCTGGCAGTGTCCGTCAGACTACATCGCGTCCGCGCTCTTCGGTGACAGTATGCCGCGACTCCCCAATGGGGCTTCCCGCGAACTTGCGGGATTCTCCGCTTCCGATGCAAGACTTTTTCGAAAAGTCGTCGGAATTGACGCTTTCAAGCACCAACCGAAGGTAGGATTAGAGCAATGAGCGAAATTATGTATGCCATGCAGCGCGCCAACGGCGAATGGTTCACCACCCAGATCGAAGGCCGCGACTGTCTGCCGGTTTTTCGCAGCTTCAGCGCCGCCCAGCGGGTGCATGCCCGGGTGGCCGACCTGATGGTTTTCCTGGCCCAGCCGCTCGACAGCGCCACGATGGCGCAGGTGTCGAAAGCCAAGGGGCAGATCGGGTACTGGCTGGTTGACGAATTCGATCCGACGGCGGAACTGACGCCGGGTCGGTGGCTGTCGGCGGAAGAACTGGTCGTCATCGGCGAAGACGGCGACTACGCCATCTCGGCGTAACGGTTTTTTTGATTGAAGATTTTCGATTGAAGATTCGTAACTGTTCAGCCCGGTCGTAGCCCTGCCCTCAAGGACAGGGCTATTTCGCTCAAACCCCGTGAACGGGGTTTAGAAATCGAGAAAACCGGTTTGAGCCTCGTTTACGAGGCTTGTTTTTGAATAGACCTGTCCTTGAGGGCAGGGCGAACGGCGGCGGCTGAACAGGTACGAAGATTTTTGATTGAGCCGCGGACGTTCATTTCGGGAAGCGGTCATTGCCCATGCCGGAACCGGGAAACATCGAAAATCTTCAATCTTCAATCGACCATCATCACGACATTGACGCGGCGACCATGCTGCACCTGACCTATGTGTACGGGCCGGTTGCGTCGCGTCGGCTCGGGACCAGCCTCGGCGTGAACCTCCTTCCCGTCGAAACCAAGGTCTGCAACTTCGATTGCCCCTATTGCGAATGCGGGTGGACCGACTCGGACCGCCCGGCGGGGAAGATGCCCTCGCTCGAAGTGCTGACGCTCGAACTCGAAACCAAACTCATTGAATGCCGTGACCGGGGCATCGCGCTGGCGGCGATCACCTTTGCCGGAAACGGCGAACCGACGCTCCATCCGAAATTTTTCGAGATCATCGCCACCGCCGGTGATTTGCGTGACCGCTACGCGACCGGGGCGAAGATCTGCGTGCTGACCAACGCGACCCGGCTCACGCTGGACCGGGTGCGGCGGGGACTGCTGCGGGCCGATGTTCGCCAGTTCAAGCTGGATGCCGGGACGGAAGGCATGTTCCGGCTGGTCGATCAGCCCTACGGCGCTCTCACCCTCGAAAAGATCGTCGCCGACATCATTGCCTTCGACGCGCCGAAAATGCTCCAGAGCATGTTCTTTCGCGGCGAGGTGAAGGGGCAGCGCATCGACAACGCGGCCCCCGAAGAAGTCGCCGCCTGGCTCGCGCTGGTTGTTGAGCGTATCCGTCCGGAAGCCGTTCACCTCTACAGCCTCGCCCGCCGGACGGCGGCCACGAACCTTCAGGCGGTGCCCGCCGCCGAACTCGACGCCATCGCGGACCGCGTCCGCCACCTCGGCATTCCCGCCGAAGTCTTCTGAGAATCTTCCAACACTTTTTTTACTGGAAAAATCTGTCTGAATTTTTTGTTGCAAAAATTCAGTTCAGGGAGTAGCGTGTCCGCACTATCGACAATCGTGGTGCATTCGTCGGGCTTCAGCCGGTTCCAATGAATCCGGCTCGACGGGCACACTTCGCATAAACCGTTGGCTTTTCGAGCCGGAGTCGTTTTTCCGACTTTTTTCATCGGAAAGGACTCATCGTGATATCGGAGCCGACAAGACTGAAAGGATTACGGTTATGAATCAGGACCTTTATCGCGATTCGATCAAAGGATTCAGAATCTTTGTTTATGGAATCGGATTGATGTTGACCCTCGCGTTCGGGACGTCGCTCGCGCGGGCGCAGGCGGACCCGACGACGAATTCGAACATCGGGCTCGTCGAGTTTTCCGGGACGGTGCAGAGCCTTCCTGGAACGGGATTCGTCGGAAGCTGGATCGTCGCCGGACGGGCCGTCCAGGTCAATCCGGCCACGGAAATCAATCAGCGGCAGGGCGCGATCACGGTCGGGGCCTATGTCAAAATTCATGGCTTTTTCCGACCGGACAATACGCTCGTCGCGGTTGAAGTCGAGTCCGACCCGACCGGCAGCGGCGAGGCCGAGATCGAGTTCTACGGTATCGTTCAGTCATTGCCGAACGGCACTCTGATCGGAAACTGGCAGGTCGGCCCCAATCAGGTCGTGGTCACCGCTTCGACCCAGATTGACCAGCGCGAAGGCGCGGTCGCCGTCGGGCGACTGGTCGAGGTCGAAGGCGCGCTGACCGGCAACGCGCAGGTGACCGCCGATAAAATCAAGGTTGAGGATCGGTTGCAGCCCCCGCCGCCGCCGGCGCCCGGATTTCCGTCAGTCGTCGAATTTTTCGGAACGGTGCAGACCATCCCGAGCGGCACGCTCGGTGACTGGACCGTGGCCGGTCGGACGGTTTCCGTCACCCCCGCCACCCGTGTCGGCGGTCGAAACCTGACCCCGGCGGTCGGAAGTTACGTGAAAATCGAAGGTTTTCTGCGTCCTGACGGGACGATTGCCGCGCTCGAAATCCGCGTCGAGGACCAGACGTGGCGGGGTGAAGCCTTCATCGAGTTCTATGGTGTCATTCAGGCGCTGCCGTCAGGCGGACTGATCGGCGACTGGACCGTCAGTGGCCGGACGGTTCAGGTGGCCGCCACGACCCGGATCGACCGGGACGGCGGCCTTCCCATCATCGGGCGGGTCGTCGAAGTGAACGGGCGGTTGCAGGCGAACGGCTCCGTGAATGCGTTCAAGATCGAGACCAAACTGGGCGCGGGCGCGCCTCCGCCGGGACCGGTGCCGGTCGGATTCTTCAACATCGTCGAGTTCTACGGCACGGTTCAGGTGATTTCCACTCCCACGGTCGGCGACTGGACCATTGCCGGTCGTACGGTTCGGGTGACCCCCGGCACGCAGATTCGCCAGAATCCGGCGGTCGCCGTCGGGTCGTTCGTGGAAGTGAA
>JAAFHI010000184.1 GCA_013298335.1 Actinomycetota bacterium | reverse complement strand
CGAAGGTGTACCGACGAATATCGAGACCGAAACCGCTTCCGACGACCTGAAAGTTTGTCGAAGTGACCGAGACGATGGGCGAACCGCTTTGGGTCGGACCGTTTCCGCTCGCATCGGTCGCGAAAATGTCGAGTGCCCCCGTATAGGTCTGGCCGGCATCCGCAAACAGATCGGCGGTGACCTGGGTCAGCGTCGCCGAAGTCGTCAGCACGAAGTCGTCCGCCGTGCGGGCACTCGAAATATTGGTGTTTTCCGCTGAGGCCAGACCGTCGACGCCGTTGAAGGGGCCGTTGTCCCAGAGCAGGCTCGCAGGCGCGGGCGCGTCTGTTCCAATCACCGTGAAGGCGAAGCTCGGGCCGATGCCCAGTCCCGGAGCAAAAGAGTCGGTCCAGTTCGGGTAACCGAATCCGTCGCTTCGGAAGTATCCGTTTTGTTCGGGGCTCGGCGTGGCCCCGTCGGACGTGCAGAAGTACCCGAGGCCGGACCCCGTCCCGACGAGATAGGGATTCACCCAGTAACGACCGGCGGTGAGAATCGTATTCGGCAGATCGAAGGTGTAGCGACGAATGTCGAGTCCGAAAGCGTTTCCGACGACCTGGAAGTTCGTCGAAGTGACCGAAACGATGGGCGTACCGCTCTGGATCGGGCCGTTTCCGCTCGCGTCGGTCGCGAAAATGTCGAGTGTCCCCGTATAGGACTGGCTGGCATCCGCAAACAGGTCGGCGGTTACCTGTGTCAGCGTCGCCGGAGCCGTCAGCACGAAATCATCCGCCGTACGGGAACTCGGCAGTTGGGTGTTTTCCGCGGAGGCCAGACCGTTGACGCCGTTGAACGGGCCGTTGTCCCAGAGCGTCACGGGCGAAGCGACGGCAGTCCGGGGCGCTCCAACCGCGTAGCCATGCGATCCGTTGTTGACGCCGGGGGCCGTGCCGCTCGCCGAAACGCCCGTGCCGGCCGTCGACGCGGATTGCACGGGTCGGGTCGGAGCGGGCGGCGCGCTCCGGGTCGCGGTAGTCCCCCCCGGTCTTGCCGAGAGCGACAGCCCGGTTGAAGTGTTTTGGGCAAAAGCGGTTGTTCCGGTCAGAAACAATGCCGCCATCCCGATGTAGAACAGTTTTACGAATGTCGAAGTGAACCTCATGGAATCTTCCTCCCTGTGGCGCGCCCCGGAAATGGTCCGGACGAACCCTGAATCCGAATTGAGCGATGTTTTTTGGGGATGGTCCGGCCACACGTTTCCCGAGACGGGTCCATCGGAGATCACTCCGAAGAACGCCGCTTTCGACAGCCGTCCAACAAAAAATCCATCTACTTGAAGAGTCGGAAAAGGTGGGGGGAATCCCTCATTTTTTTTGAAAAGGGATCAGGTGTCGGGTTCGGAAAAGGTGTCGGGTGTCGGGTGTCGGGTTTCAGGTTCGGAAAAGGAAAACGGGAACCGAGCAAGTTGCCCGATTCCCGTTCATCGAAAAGAAACACCTGAAGAATGAAGAATTTAGTTCGGATTCCAAAAAACCTGAAACCCGACACCCAATACCTGACACCTTTTCCCTACTCCCTATTCCCCAAGGGGTTCCCCAATCCGCAGCGTCGCGGCGGCAATGGTTCTGCCCTGCCCGGACACTCTTTCGCCCGCCGAAAAAATGCTCAGGTCGCCGATGTCGGCAATGACCGGGACACGCGTGACGGCGCGGGTCTGGAGATCGACGTCCTCGCGGAAATTGACGCCGAGGTCGGCGACGATGGGCGGCGCATCGTCGCCGAACGTCAGCGTGACGCCCTCGATGATCCGGTCGAAGAGGTTTTTCGTGTTGTAAGGCAGGGTGTCGTAACGCCCGAGGTCGGCCCGCTCATATCCGCCGGTCGCGATGGAATGCAGCGCGCCGAGCAGCATCACCGCGTTCAGCTTCCGGATGTGCGTTTTCTCGGGGTCGCCAATTGAACCGCCGGATTCGACCAGAACGGTGCTCGTCCCCCAGCGCTGCATCGAGTCGCCGAAACTGCGTCCGTCGTAGGCGTCATCGTAGCGGGCGATGTGTCCGCCGATGTACGGGTGGAGCATTTCCGCCATCTCCGCCGCCAGCTTTTTCGCCCGGATTCGAACCGGATTGTCACTTTTGGCCGCGTCGAAGGCCGGCGCGAGAAACGCGATGGTCGTGACCTTCCCGCTGTCGCCCACGGTGTAGCGCGGGTCCTGATCGTGCAGGTTGAAACCGAATTCCGGCTCGAATTCGTCACGGAGAGATTTCAGAAGTCGGGCTTCGGGCGTCCGCAGGGTCGCCGCGTCGCGGTTCAGGTCAACGGATTGCCCGGTGCGCCGCTGAAACCGCTCCGCCCCGTCGGGGTTGAGCATCAGCAGCACCTTGACCGTGGTCCGATTGAAGATTTCCGCGATTTCTTCCCGGTCGGGAAACCGTTCGAGCGCGGAAAACACGTCGAGCAGCCCGAGTGTCGCCGACGGTTCGTCGCCGTGCATCTGCGACCACATCAAGACGTGCGTCGGCCCCGTCCCGAATGAAATCAGCGGAATCGGACGCCCCTCCGCCGACCTTCCGGCGATTTCGACCGCCACGACGCCCGACGTCACCGCCGGATGGCGTTCGAGATGCGCCATCAACTCGGTATTGGTCAGCCGTCGCGAACTCACGCCCGCAAAAAGGAAACCGTCATCGTAATTGTCCGAAAGAAACCGGACGAACCCCGACGTATTCGAAGCTTCACCCGTCATGCCTGCTTTCCTCACGCTTCAGTCTTCGGGCCACCGCATCCGCCACCACCGGAACCGGAATATCCATGCAGATGTGGACATCGCAGGTCCGACGGTGGCAGTTGACCCGGCAGGGAATGTCGCGGCCGACCGTCACGTCCACCGGATCGAACGGACCGTTGCGCTCGGGCATCGTCGGACCGTAAATCCCGACGATGGGCGTTCCGGCGGCGGCGGCGAGATGCAGCGGCCCCGTGTCGCCGCCGACAAACAGGGCGGCGCGGCGAACCAGCGCGACAAACTCCGGCAGCGTGGTCGGGATGAACACCGCCCGTCTGGATTTCGCGCCGCTGACGATGGCCGCGGCCATCCGCTCCTCGCCCGGCCCGCAGGTGACAACGCTCGGCAACCCGAACTCCTCCCAGACCCGGTCCGCGAGCGCGGCGAAGTCGTCCGTCCGCCAGAGTTTCGTCACCCAGCCGCCGCCGGGATTGAGAATCACGAACCGCCCGATGTCGTGGGCAGCCAGGCGCTCCGCGACCCGGACGGCGGGTTCTTCAAATGGCGGGAATGGAAATTCGTATCGCGCGGGCATCGCCGCGCCGACCGCGACCGCCAGTTGCAGGTTGTTGTAAATGACATGCCGGGTATCATCCACCGGAATCTGCCGCGTGTACCCGAACCGGCTGGCCTTTTCCCGCAACGCCTCGGTCGAGAATCCGATCCGTTCGGGCGCGCCGGAAAGCCGGGCCACCGCCGCCGACTTGAGCAGTCCCTGAAAATCGAGCGCGATGTCGGGGGAATGCCGCCGGACGGCCCGATAGCGGTCCGCGATGGCGGAGCGGGTTTCGGCGTTGCGGAGCGACCGCCGCCATCCGCGCGTGTCGAGTACGATGACGTCATCCAGGACCGGCGATCCCACGAGCAGCGACGCGGCGACCTTTTCCACCACCCACGTCAGGCGTGCGTCGGGAAACGCCCGCCGCAACGCCGCCGCCGCGGGCATCGCGTGGACGACATCGCCGATGCTGCTCAATTTGACGATCAGAACGTGCATAACCCGCGATGATGACGGATGTTTCCCCGATTGGGAACGTTTCGGGACCGGAAAACCGCCGGACGCTCCCCCGCGTAGTTCACTTTCGAAGGTCATTCCGCCTTCCAGTCAAAAATCTTCAATCGAAAATCGAAAATCCCGATGACACACACTTCCGGTCACTGGCACGAGGTATCCGAACGGCACGCCGCCACGCTCGGGGCCTTTCTCGAACAGGCCGCCGCGCTTGAGCAGGAGCGATGGCTCGTCCCCGTCGAGGCGGGCAAGTGGTCGCCCGCCGAAATCACCGAACACCTGCGGCTCGCCTATGAAGTTCTGGGACGCGAACTGACCGGAGGCACCGGACTCAAACCCCGTGCCGGAAAAATACTCCAATGGCTGCTCCGCCGGGTGTTCCTCCCCCGCATCCTCCGCAGCGGACGCATTGCGCGCAAGGTACAGGCCCCGCGCGAAATCCGACCGCTCACCATCGAATCGAACCGCGAGAAAGCGCTCGAACGTCTTCGGGTGGAAGGCGAACGATTCGAAAAGAAACTCGCCGAACGAAGCGGCACCGGAACGCCCTGCATCACCCACCATATGTTCGGCACGTTCGATGCCGAGACCGGCCTTCGCTTCGTCACCATCCACCTTGAAAACCATCGCCGCCAGCTTCCCGCCTGATTGGACCTCGCGCAAAACGTACAGGTTCCCGGTGCGGCAAACCGATCACCGGGTGCGGTGTTCAATCACCTGACGCGCCGGTTCGGACGACCGGTGCGAAGTTCCGGTTACCGGTGCAACGGCACGCCGCCCCGGTGCGATAATCTGTACCGCGAGTGCGGCGGTCCGGACCGCGGGTGCGCCGTTTTCTCGGCGGGCGCGGCGATTCGGATGACCGGTGCGAGGTTCCCCCCATCGCCGCAACGATACGGTGCCCCGGTGCGGCATATCCTTCCCTGAGCGCGGGTTTTCGAACCCCGGATACCGGTTTTCGAACCCCGGCGCGCGAAAGCGGATCGCCCGGTCTCCCTCCCCGCCCTCCCGGCCCGCCGGGACATTTCCCTAAATTGTTGATTTCAGAAACTTTCCAAAAAAATTTTCGTGGCGGCAATTTTTTCGCTTGTCATTTTCGAATATTTTCGATAGTTTTCGAATCACTTTCGAACCAAGGGAAAACCAAAAGGAAACGCCAATGCCGCTCACGCCACACCAGCGCAACGTCTTCGATTTCGTCCGCCGCTTCATCGAATCGCGGCGCGAGTCTCCGACGATTGCCGAGATCGGCGCCCACTTCAAACTGCGCTCCCCCTCGACGGTCCATCACCTGCTGACGGTCCTCGAACGGGAGGGGCTGATTCGCCGGATTCCGAACGCGGGCCGGGGAATCGAACTGGTGACGGTCGCCGAAGACACGACCGAATGCGAAGTGCCGCTGCTCGGCATCATCGCCGCCGGACGCCCGATTGAAGCGGTGCTCGATCAGGAAACGGTTCTGATTCCGGCGACCATGCTCGGACGCGGACGGACGTTCGCGCTCCGGGTGCGCGGGGACTCGATGATCGAGGACCACATTTGCAGCGGCGACATCATCGTCATCGACTCGCGACCGACGGCGGAAAACGGCCAGACCGTCGTCGCGCTCGTGGACGGCAGCGAGGCCACCGTCAAACGGTTTCAGCGCGAAGGCGGAACAGTCCGACTGATTCCGGCCAACGCGGCGTACGAACCGATTGTCGTCCCCGCCGACCGCGTCACGATTCAGGGCATCGTCATCGGACTGCTGCGCCGCTTTCCCTGAACCGAACATACAGACCGCCCGCAAGTTTTGAACTGCACGACTCGAAGGAGAATCTCGCAATGCGACCCACCAAGATTTCAAAGGGAACCAGGACCGCCAAATCCCAGCAGGACCGCTTTACCGAGTGTTATCTGAAACTTGCCCGCCTCGCTCACGCGATGGCCGATCCGGAAGCCACGAGCCAACGGACGGCGGCCATGCGCGATGCGCTTGAATACGTCGTCCATCACTGCGCCTTCTGCGGCAAACCCGCGAGCGACGACGCCCTGAATCACGGCGTCGTGCGGACCTTCGTCTGCGAAGAGTGCTACATCGCGCCGATCCGGGTCGGCGCCGCCCAGCGGACGCTCAACGATCCGTCGGTCGCGGCGCTGGCGCGGCGCGCCCACTTCCATACGCAACACCGGTTGCCCGGATTTTCACTCAAGCGGCGTCCGAAACTTCGCGCCGTCAGTTAGAAACGTCGTCGGTTGCCAGCGCGTCAGTCATCAAAAAACAAAGAGAGAACGAAAGGAAACGGGCAGTCGTCAGCAGTCCGCAGTCGGTCACGGCAAAAAAGAGGGAACGAAAGGATTGCGGTATTCAAAAAAATGAACACGACCGATTCGACCGACTGCTGACTGCTGACGACTGCCCACTGGCAACTGCTCGCCACATCCCCCAAGGAGCCCCGAAACATGAAAAGAGCTTTCGCACTGTTTTGCCTGAGCCTGCTGCTGCTCTCCCCCGTCGTCGCACAGCAGAAAAAAGAAAACGCCCCGAAGCAGCCGTCGCCCGAAGAAATGGCCGCGGCCATGCAGAAATACGGCCAGCCCGGCGAGCACCACAAACTGTTCACGCGGTATGTCGGCAAGTGGAAACACACCGACAAGATGTGGATGGACCCGAGTCAGCCCCCGATTACGTCCGAGGGAACCACCGAGTACCGGTTGACGATGGGCGGGCGGTATCTCGTCCAGGAATACTCCGGCGCCTTCATGGGACAACCCTTCAACGGAATGGCAATCGTGGGCTACGACAATTTCCGCGAGGAATTCAAGAGCGTCTGGATCGACAGCGCCGGCACGGGAATGATGACCATGACCGGGAAGTTCGACGCGACCAAAAACACGCTTTCAATGAGCGGCAAAATGGACGAACCGATGACCGGCGAGCGCGACAAGACCTTCAAGATGGTCGATCACTTCGTGGATGACGACACGCTGGTCACG
>JAAFHI010000044.1 GCA_013298335.1 Actinomycetota bacterium | reverse complement strand
TCGAGCGGCGGTGGGTCGGGCTGACGGTTTGCGCCGGGTGGCTGCTGTTCTTTCCGAACGCCCCCTACATGCTGACCGACATGATTCATTTGAAGGAAAAGGACGGCGTTCCGCTGTGGTTCGACCTGCTTTTGCTGCTGTCGTTCGCGCTGGTGGCGCTGCTTTGCGGCCTGCATTCGCTCCGGGCCGTCCATCTCTGGATTGAAGGGGCATTTTCACGGGCCGTCGGCTGGGGGGCGGTTCTCTTCTCGCTCGGGCTGACCGGATTCGGCGTCTATCTCGGTCGGTTTCCGCGCTGGAACAGTTGGGACGTGGTGGGGCGTCCGGGCGCGCTCCTGATGGATATCGCCGGGCGTTTTTTCGATCCTTTCGCGCATCCGCGCACGTGGGCGTTCACCATCGGTTTTTCGGGAATGCTGACGCTCGTTTACGTGGCGTGGCTGATGAATGAACCGGAGAAGGCCCGTCGGGGGACCGGTTCGCTGGTGGACAAACACTTTCAGGCATAAGCGATGAACATTGAAATCGGTCGTATCAGTGAACTCTTTCGCTATCCGGTCAAGTCGATGGCCGGCGCGGCGGTGACGGAAGCCCGGCTGGGCTGGCATGGCGTCGAAGGGGATCGGCGGTTCGCGTTCCGGCGGATCGGCGAGACCGGCGGGTTCCCGTGGCTGACGGCGGGGCGGCTGCCCGAACTGTTGCTCTATCGTCCGTTCGGCGGTGACGACGGCGAACCGACACATATCCGTACGCCGTCGGGCAAGGAGCTTGAACTGCGTGATCCGGCCTTGAATGCCGAAATCTCGCAACTTTTCGGAAGCGATGTCGAACTGATGCAGTTAAAGCACGGGATCTTCGATGAAGCGCCGGTTTCTGCGATAGCGCTCGCCACGATTCGACATATTGAAGATGAATCGGGTGTTCCGTTTGACGTACGTCGTTTCCGGCCCAACATTGCAATTGAAACCAACGCGGGAACGCCGTTCAACGAGAACGAATGGGAAGGCGGAACGCTGATTTTCGGCGATTCGGAAGCGGCGGTCGGCGTCACGATGCGGGATGTGCGCTGTGCAATGCTCAATCTGGATCCCGACACGGTCGAACGTGCGCCCGAGGTGTTGAAAACCGTCGCCCGGCTGAATGGCACCGACGCAGGGGTTTACGGCACGGTCGTCCGGGCGGGGACGCTCCGCGTGGGGCAAAAAGTGTGGTTGCGTCGGGAACCGTGACGTCCCGAGTACATTCTTTTCAAGGGAGTCAGGCCATGAAGTTTCGGCTGATCCTGTGTGTGTTGGTTTTGTGCCCGTTTCTGGGTGGCGCGGCCCTGTCGCAGAAACCGGCGGCGGGCGCGGCCCGGTCCGAGCAACCGGTACTCGATTTTTGCGACGTCGTTCGCGACCCCGCGAAGTACGATGGGAAAGTCGTCCGGGTACGGGGCATTTACCGCTATTCGTTTGAAGTCTCGGAACTGGCGGGCGCCGGGTGTCTGGGCAAAGCCCGGCGCGCCTGGGTGAGTCAGGGCGATGCGTCGTGTCCGAACTCGAAGTCCATCGGCGGTGAAGAGTTTTACGGTCGGCTGGTGGATATCGTGGCCGTCGGGAAGTTTTCCAGCACAGGCGGGCACTTCGGTCACCTCGGCGAATATCCGTTCCAGCTTCAGATTACCTGCGTTGAGTCAGCGACGCTCGTTCCCGCGCATACCTCCGCGCCGAATCCCTCGAACATCAGGTCGAACCAATGACATCAGCCGTCAATTTCAAGGACAAACTCGCGTTGTTCGCCGAGCACTGGTCGCCCAAAGTCGTCGCGAAGATGAACGACTACCATTTCAAGCTGGTCAAGTTTCAGGGCGAGTTCGTCTGGCACAACCATCCCGACACGGACGAGACATTCATCGTGCTGGAAGGCGAGATGACGATTCATCTGCGCGACGGGGAAGTGAAGCTTGGGCCGGGCGAAATGTACGTCGTGCCGAAGGGCGTTGAGCACAAGCCTTTCGCCGAACATGAATGCCACGCGATGCTCGTCGAACCCGTCGGCGTGGTGAACACCGGCGACGCGGGCGGCGAACTGACCGCGCCGCTCGACGTGTGGATCTGAACGTCCGGCGACCGCCCTTCCTCACGGTCAGGCTGCTGTTTCAAGGCGTTGTTTCGTCAGTCGAATTGATCCAATTGAAGAAGATATTGAATGAATGGATTTGAGTTTCCATCACCCGCCTTTTCAAAGTGCGTCAGGCGATTAAGCGTGGATGACCTCCCGCCAAGCCATCGTCGCTGGAACGGGAACGATCAGAGTTTTCGGTGCCATCATGCCGCTATTGATGCTCAGGTTGAGAAGGTCGTCTTCCTTCATTTGTCGTGGAAAGAATCGCCCAGCGCCTCGACGCACTTCGTCGGAGCGTATGAACTTAACCTCGATGCATTGCTGAAGGGCGGTTTCGTGAGGATTGAGGACGCAACGGGGAAAGTCAGGCTGCGGTTTTACCACGACTCCGACGGAATCATTTACATCCAGACAAAATCCGGTAGGCCGCGTTTGCCTGTCGGCAGGCCGCAGGATCGGTAATCCATTCGGTGGGACAATCAGAAGTCATGACGACTCAAACTCCGTGGAAGCGCGTGCTCGCGGCGTTCGACGATGATGGCGTGATCGTCTATCAGGCGTTTCGCCCGGAGATCGTTCACGAGGCAATCAAAAAAGGAACGTTCGGGAAGGGGTTCGGCCTCGACCGGATGACCTGGATCAAGCCGTCGTTCGGGTGGATGCTGCATCGGTCGGGCTACGCGACCAAACACCGGCAGGAAGCCATCGCGCGGGTACGGCTCGCGCACGATGGCTTCCTTTCAATTCTGCGGCAGAGCGTTTCGACGTCGTTCAAGCCGCACCTTTTTAAAACACAGGATGCGTGGGCGCGGGCGCTCGACGCATCGGATGTGCGCTATCAGTGGGACCCGGACCGTGATCTGCGTGATTACAAGTTGCCCCGCCGTGCGATTCAACTCGGCATTCGTGGCGAGGCCGTCCGGCGGTACGTCAACGAATGGATCACCAGCATCGAGGATGTGACCGCGTTGGCGCATTCCATCAAGGCTGCCGTCGAACGCGGTGACCGGGTGCTGCCCGACGTGCCGTACGAACGCGAATATCCGGTGCCACCGGAGATTGCCCGGATACTTTCCTATGACGAAGTTGGCGAGGATTCCGAAGTTGGTGAGTGATGAACGGACAGCCCTCCCTCACGGTCAGGCTGCCGTTTCGCCTTTTCAAAGACCGGGTGCTGCCCGACGTGCCGGTACGCTGGCATATGATGAAGTTTCATCGGACACGGATGAGGAATCCGGGTAGTATCCGGTTTCCTTCAGTCATCACATCTTGAATTTGCTGGAACGTGAAGCATGAAAGCGCTTCTGATGACGGGCTACGGCCCGCTCGCCGACAACCTTCGCATCGAGGATGTTCCGCCGCCGCGTGTCCGTGACGGAGACGTCCTCATCGACGTGCGGGCGGCGAGCATCAATCCCATCGACTTCAAGATGGTGCAGGGGAAGTTGCGGCGGATTCAGAAGCACGTCTTTCCCGCGCCGGTCGGATTCGACGCGAGCGGCGTCATCATCGGGCGCGGCAGGGGAGCGACGCGGTTTTTCATCGGCGATGAAGTCTATGTGCGGGCCGACCGCAACCGGACCGGGACGTTTGCCCAGCAGGTGTCGCTCGAAGAACGCTGGGTGTCGGCCAAACCCGCGTCGATGACGCACGAGGAAGCCGCGTCCATACCGCTGGTCGGCCTGACGACGGTGCAGGGCCTGACGGATCGCGCGCGGGCGGCGGCGGGGCAGCGGATTCTCATTCACGCCGGGTCGGGCGGCGTGGGGACGTTCGCCATTCAGTATGCGAAGGCCCTCGGCCTGCATGTCGCGACCACGACGAGCAGCGGAAACGCGGAGTGGGTCGCGGCGCTCGGCGCGGACGAAGTGATTGCCTACGACAAGGCGGATTACAAAACGCTGGGGCGGGTGTTTGACATTGTCTACGACACGCTCGGCGGGCAGTTCACGATGGATGCCTTCGACATGGTCAAGCCGGGCGGCGCGGTGGTGAGCATCGCGGGTGTGCCTGACCGCGATTTCCCGAAGCAGGTCAAGGCGGGGTTCGCCAAGGGGCTGGCGATGCGGATGATGAGCCGGAAGGTTTTGGCCCGCGCGGACCGGGTGGGCGCGCAGTATTTCCGCTTTCTGACCGAATCCGACGGCGCACAGCTTTCCGACATCGGGCGGCTGATTGACGAGGGCCGCATCCGCGCCGTGATTGATTCGACCTATCCGTTCGAAAACATCATCGCCGCGATGCAGCACGCCGCCGAGGGACGCGCGAAGGGCAAGGTCATCGTCCGGATGAAGAAGTGACGACGCCGATCGTTTGCCCTGCCCTCAAGGACAGGGCTATTTCACTTCAAGCCCCGCAAGCGGGGCTGATGAATCGAAGAGAACAAGGCTGAGCCTCGTTCACGAGGCTTGCTTTTGAATAGCCCTGTCCTTGAGGGCAGGGCGGATGCCGCCCGCCGTTATGATTGTCCATCCTCGGGTTTGGCCCAGTATTCACGCATCAGTTCGTGCGACCAGGCGGGCTGGCGGACGTCGCCGCGCGGCAGAAATTCGACCATCACGGGCTTGATGTCGAGAACCGGCGTGCCGTCGATGGCGTCGAGTTCGGCAACGTAGAGGTTGCGGCCTTCGCGACGCAGGATGCGGCAGATCGTTGCACCGATGCGGTTGGGGCGCATTTTCGCGCGCTGGGCGAAGATGCCGACGCGGGGCCAGTCCGGATTGCCGCGCGGATGCCGGGCGTCGGTCACGATGTTTGCCGGGTCGATCCGGTCAAAGAAGAACAGAATTTCGACGTGCGAAAACTCCTCGATACCGTCGAGCACCGATTCGTCGAACGCGGCGTCGAGGGTGATGCACGACTCCGCATCGCCCCAGAAGTCATCCCTTACTTCGTCACGGGTGGCCGTGACCCGCCCGATGATGTTCGCTTCGAAAGTCATGAGATTTCGTTTCCCCTTTTCCTGAATCGAGGCGGGTTCAACGCGGCGTTTCGGCGCGTGCCGCCGTGACGACGAGTTCGATCAGCAGGCCCGGCGCGAGTCCCGTTTGAAAACAGGCGCGTTGCGGCCAGTGGTCGGGGTTGGGGCCGATCCAGTCGCGCCAGAGTTCATCGAAGTGCCAGCGGTCTTCGATATTTGCCAGCAGCACCTGTACGGAAAGCATGCGTGAGTGATCCGACCCGGCTTCCTGCAACGCCGTGTCCAGCAGAAGGAACGTCTCCTGCGTTTGCGCGGCGAAGTCGGCGGCCAGATTGCGCGCGTTGGCGACGGCCCAGACGAGTTCGCCGAATGCGACCATCCGGCTGCGACCGGGCGCGCTGGCGGGCCAGTGTTCGATGTTCAAGGTTGCACCCCAATTACTTCTGAACCTTCATCAGTTCGATGAGCTGTTCGAGTTTGCGGTCGATGCTGTGCAGCACCGCGAGTTGGTCGTCGGCCTGTGCGCCGGTCGCGGAGGATTGTCCCGGAAGCGCCGGTTGCTGTTTGTGCTTGAGCGCCTCGCGCGCCGCGATGATCCGGTTGCGGAATTCATGGCCGTCGATGATGCCGGTCAGGTGCATGTCGTTCGCCTGCCCGGCGCTGTGTCCGGCGGTCTCGAACTTCAGCGTACTGAGGTGAAAGTGGCGCAGAATCGGGCCTTCGATGAAGGTCACGTCCTGAATGTTTTCGAGCGGGATGGTCTTTTCGACCGACACCAGAATCCCTTTGCGGTAGCGCAGGGTCTTGTCGTCGAGGTGGCATTCGAGTTTGTCGAAATAGTGCCGCGCCCACCACTGGCCAACGCCCAGAAACCAGATCAGGGCGAGCGGCAGCCCGATGATGGTAGTCGCCATGGTCAGGCCGATGGTGATGACGAGATACGGACGGATGAGCGGATTGAATGCGGCGCGCAGTTGCAGGTCGGTCGACATGGGGCGGGTGTCCGTTTCATCCGAAGGTGATGAATGCGGCGAAAAGATACGACCTTTTACCGGGTATCGCCACGCCTTTGACGAACGCGCGGTTTATCGACCGTACTTCGCGGCGAGTTTGCCGACCGTGGTGACGTTGCGGAAGGTCGCGGTTACGCCGAGCGCTTTTTCGAACATGGCATAGGTGATTTTCGAATCGCTCACCCGAATGCGGCACAGCCAGTAGGCTTCGCTTCCCGCCACGCGGAAGTCGTCGGTCGGGGTGGCGAGCGTCATGAGTTTTTGAATGGCCGCGTCTTCCGGGGCGCTTTTGAGAAAACCGATGAAGAGTCCGCCTTCTTCGAGAAGCGCCGCTTCGCCGTTGAACGGATCGGTTGCCGCGATGCGTACAAGTTCGGTCGTCGTCCGCAGGCAGGTCGCCACGTCGTAGCCGAGCGACGACTTCAGATGGGCCTCGATTTTCGTTTCGAGGGTCGCGGCGTTTTTGGCGGTCGCGTCGAAGATGACGTTGCCGCTCGCGATGAAGGTTTCGACATTGGTGAATTTCAGTTCTTCGAACAGTGCGCGCAGACGGTCCATCTTGACGACGCGTCCGCCGACGTTGATGGCTCTGAGAAAGGCGATGTATTTGGGCATGTCCGTAACGTTACCAGAGGTCGGCGAGCGCGGAGAATTGCTCAACCGGTTCGGACTTCAAAAAACATTCGGCGTCACGCTGGATGACAAGAACCGTCATGATCTTTGGGCGAATGCACGGTAATTGTAGTATCCGCAGAAAAGACCGAAGGCGAAGAACAGGCCGCCAAAGGCGAAAAGAAACCATTGCAGTCGGTCTGGGGCAAAGGTCCCGAACACGACAAACCCGATACCCGTCAGTGTAAAAAAAGCCGGAACGACCGCCCAGCTTTTACCGCTGGCTGAATACACCCGGGCATTCTTGTTTATGATCGCGCTGTACATCGCAACCGTGTCTTCATGGATTCCCTTGCATGCGAGTCCATGTCCGAGATCGACGGCACAGTCGGGGCACAATCCTTTCGCGCAGGCTTTGCACAAACCGATGGCGTCACGGTCCTGATGGATGAAACAGCGCATGTTTTTCCTTCCCCTGCCTTATGCCGATTGATGACTCCCAAGACCCTCAAGACTCCCGAGACTCCCCAGACTTCATTTTTACGTGATGACGACAAACCGCGCCTTTTCGCACAGCGGGTACCTCTTCACGAACGGCGCGATGACCCGCCGCATTTCGTCAACCGAGTAGCCATACAGATAGAGCGCGGTTTCTTCCGGCCCCTGCCAGTGTCCCTGAATCTCGCCCCGGTCACCGAGTAGGCGTTCAATCTCTTCGTACAGAAAATTGATGTCGCACGTTTCGTAGACCTCCGTCGGCAGGTCGGTCCCGTTCAGGTAGATGGCGAGTCCTTCGAGAAATCCGAACGGAACTTCCTTCGCCTCACCGTCCACTTCGTACTGAAGTTTCGAGCCTTTCGGCGCGCCGTGTTCAGCGAGAAAGTCACAGATGAACGACACGGCCTCGTCAACATTCAAAAGGTCGAGATCAATGCCGCAGTATGAAATCTCGCCGTTTTCCGACTGCATCGTGCCGCCGCCGGTCAGTACCGCGAGGCCGTTTTCTTCGAGAGCCTCGCTCAACGGGTCTTCGTAGCGGTCGCCGCGTTCGACAGGGTCAATGCGGGCGTTGATGCGGGCGTAGGCGGGAATCGGTTTGGTGCTCATGCTTTTTTCGTCGCTCGGGCTGGTTTGGTCGTTTCGGGGCGCGGGGGAAGATGCTTTGCGTGCAGCGTGCTGTAGCGGTCGCCGAACTGCACGCAGGTGATGTCGCGGTAGAGCAGGCGCTCGACGTCGCCCCAGACGCCCGCCGCGTCGAAGTAATGAAGCGTGACGGCGCGTTCGTCACACGACACCACTGGGCCGATCAGAAAATCTTCCTTGCGTTCGTTCTCGACGATGACGGTTTTTCCGATGAATGCCGTCAGCAGCGCGCGCCAGTCGTCGAGTGGAAGTTCGCGAACCGATTTCGGCGGATTCTGCCAGAGTTTTTCCGCCCGCATGATTTTTTCCTCATGCCGTTCCCAATCGGACGTCCCCGCCTGGGTGAGATCGCGCTGGCGCAGCACGATATAGCCGTCGAACTGAAATTCGTTCGCCCGATGAATCAGGATCAGGTTTTCCGACTCCACGACGACCGTGCCGGTGATGACGATTTCGGAGATTTTTTTGCGTTCGAACCGATTGAGCATGGGGTTGTGGCTTCCTTGTGAATGGTCGGTCAGTCCGTGACCGAAATGACTTTTCCGAGAATGGCCGAGGCCGTCACCCAGCCGTTGATTTTGCCGAGGGTGTTGCCGATGAGAACGCGGTCCGGTTCGACTTCCTTCGCGAGATGCAGCAGGTAATTGCCTTTCCACGCGACGAACACAACATCACCCGGCTGGACGTCGGCGATGGTCGCGGGCGCGATGGTCACGAGTTGTCCGCTTTCGATGCGTCCGCGCATTGAGCCACCTTGCGGACGGACGCTCGCGTGACGGCCCTGTTTGAGGTGTTCGCGGGCTTCAGCAACCCAGGTCATGGTTTTCCCTTCAATGAGAAACTGGAAGGAATTTCACCTATTCTTGAGAATATGTTTCTGGCAGTACAGGGATACCAATCGATTGCAAGTAGTCATAGGTCGTATCGTAAAAATCCGGCTGTCTGGTTGGGTCGTTTCTATCCCCCCGAGGAACAAGAATCACCATCCCTTGTCGAGCCCTTGTCAATAAGACTCGATATGAATTTTTTAAAAAGAGACGGGCGTCTGAGTCATTAATTTCTTGCCACGTTGTTCCGCGGAAGGCTTTGAGAACCCAGGTATCTTGGCCATAACGAAGGTTGGCATCCCAGGCAACACAGGTCCAATCCAGTTCAAGGCCTTGAACCACGAACTCGGTCGCTACATCTTCAAGGAAAAATGACGAGCGGACGTCATTTTTGTTATTTAAGAACCAGTGCGTTGGATCAATCGTGGACTTTACATTTAGCCCAAGAGGCTTAAGTCGAATTGCGCCAGAAGAAGCTACGATACCAAAGCGTTCTGAGCCACGAGCTTTTGATCGCAGCCATTGTTTCGCGGTCATTAAATCGCGGGTAAGGACAATCGGATATTGTGAGGCGATTTTTGTAAACAATGCTCGCGCCTCGTGTGTGTTGGAATCAAGGATGGCTTTTACAAAGGCAGCTACACTTTCTGCTCGGAATGATCGAATCGAGACCGATAAGTGAAGGTCGTCTTCAATGAAGAGTCGTTTATCTGAAGCATCGTAAAGTTGACGACCCTGAGTATATTCGGTGTCAGTTAATTGACCGGAAATGTAAATGTCCCATTCTGTAAATGTTCGTTGAAGAGATGCGAACCATTCGTGTAAGCCAGCTTCACCGGTATTGATTTCCTGACCCCCGCCAATGAGGCACACAAGAGTTGCCCAGTCAGAGTGGCGGTTCATAACACTGATAAGAAATTCCGGTTCAGATTGCTGGAAATCAGACCTTCCTTTTTTTGTCTTCATCTTTGCGCTTCGTCAAAAACGACGACTCGTTCTACAGGCGGGGCCGCGGACTCAAGCGCGTCATCCCGAAAATGATGAATATTTTGAATAAAGGATTTAGTTTCTGAACGAGTCCGGTTTTTGTTGGTCCGTGAGCCATTGAGCTTGGCATTTTGGGCAGTATTTCTTGTGAGGGCTTCACGCAAGACTTCAACTAGAGGCCCATTACCGGAAAGAAAAACGGCATGCTGAGACTCATCCGTATTATGCCAAGAAATAGCCAGGTTAAGACCCGCAAGTGTTTTTCCTGCACCAGGGACGCCAGTAACAAAACAGATCGATTTTCTAGAGTTGTTTTTTGAATGTTCAATAATTTTTGAAATAGCCGCGGTTGTTCTCGATAGATTGATTGCACCAGCATCAGAGCGAGAAATATCTTCGACCGTATGTCTCTCATAAAGTGCTTGAGCTGCTTCAATAATTGTCGGGGTTGGTTTGTAAATGGCATGAGTCCATTGGTCTGGATCAATGGGCTGATCGTTAAATCGTGTTCGCGCTGTGTTGATCACACTTTTAAGTGAACTTCCATTTGTAAGGACAGGTTTGGTAACGAGGTCGTCATAAAAATCTAAACGAGAGGTCTCCTGTGTTGCTTCTGTACAGATAAGAATTGGAACGATAACCCTTGAATGGCTCTGTTCATGAAAATTCTTTAAATCAAGGGCATAGTCCATAACTTGGTCGATATCAGAGTGTTCATAGGTTTTTGCCCCAACTTTAAACTCAATGGCAAAGACAACACTTCCCGAAAGTACAACTACATCAATTCGACGCCCCATTCGAGGAATGCTGTATTCCAGGAGAATTGTTCCATCAAGTTCATTAAGCCATTTCTTGAGGAGCGAAACTTGACCTATCCACGCGTTGCGTTGTTGCTCTTCCAATGAAAATTCATGATGACGAGCGAGTGCCCCAAGGATGGTGTTCGAGTCTTCGCGAAGAAAAGTCTGAAGCGATGCTTTGTAATAATAACGACTCATTTTGGCTCCGTGTCTGGTGGCCGCAACTGTGAACGGCGGCGTTCCGGTTGTCCAGTACCGCGCTGTCAGGCCGAAGGGCGTCGGTGTGTCCGTTGCCGCCAGACAGGCCCCAACGCGAAGAACCGCCCCGACGACGACGTGTCGCGGGGCGGTTCTCTCAATCCGGCGGGATTGCCCGGTCGTTTTGAAACTACTTCTTCAGGGCCTCGGATTCGATATTGAAAGAAAGAAGGGATACCTTCTCGCCCTCGACCTTGTAGACAAAGGATTCGGTTGCCTTGCCTTCGGCGTATTCGGTCTCGTAATCGAGTTTGATGCTTGAAACGCCGTTGTTGGAACCCGCGTTAAAACCGGTCTGCTTCGCGCTTTTGTACGCGCCCAGTTTTTTGTGCATCGTGGCCAAAACGTTTTCGAAATCCTTCTCGGTTGCCGACTTCTTCAGTTCATCAGAGGCATTCGAGTAAATCTGGGCGAACTGCTCGGCGCTCATTTGGGTGTGGAAGTCATCGACGGCCTTTTCGGCGAACGGCTTCGCCTTGGCGGCTTCACAGCCGGTCGCGAAAAACCCACCGGCGATGATCACCGGGATAAGAAGCATTCTGAGCCAGGTGGCCT
>JAAFHI010001028.1 GCA_013298335.1 Actinomycetota bacterium | reverse complement strand
GTAGTACCGCGCATTGACCCCGTTGATGGTTTCCGCCGTCGAATTCCATTCCGCCGAGGTACGGTAGGTCGCGGTCACGGCGACGTTGGTCCCGCGCGCGACGAGTTGCGTCCGGGCCGAAAAGGGATCCTCCAGCGCGTCCACGTCACCGGTCCACCGGTCAAACACCATTCCGTTTCCCGGCGGATCGGCCCAGATGAACACCGGACGCGCGCCGGTCGCCGGGTAAGTCCCGTCGCCGCTTCCCCGCGTCACCGACACTGTGAATGTCCCGCCCTGCGCGAAGGCCGCCACGCTGAAAAAAAGTCCGAGCAAAACCGCCGCCGCGAGCCATCCGGCCCGTCGAAAATCACCGCCGGTCATCGTTTTTCCCTCCGTTTTTTTTCGCCACGGCTCGGTTCGACGCAAATGAACGGCAAAAAGGCTGAAAAAAACCGTTGACAGTTCTCGATGTCGCGGCGCACTATCGCCCCCTCGTTCGACCAAACTCGTCACAAAGGCGACATCTTATGCGGTTCACGACATTCACCATCGTCGACTTTCGCAGCCACCTCACGGCGACGCTCTGCGTCACGGCTTCGAACCGCATCGCACTTCTCGCGTAATCCCGATTCCCGGATTGCAGGTTTTCGATGCGGTTTTGGAAAAACCGACGGTCGCGCCTTCGCGCCTGACCGCCACGCTTTCTCCGCGCCGAATTCCCTGACCTGAAACCACGTCATCCGCCATTTTTTCAAAACGGGCGACGGTTTCGGGATGCCTCCGGCCACTTCCCGCTCAGGCGAGCGCGGGCCGGGGTGCGTCCACGCGAGGATGTATGCGGTTCCACACTTCACACCTTCGAAACTTCGGCATCATGGCCCACGTCGATGCCGGAAAAACCACGCTTGCCGAACGGATTCTGTTCTTCACCGGCGTCAACCGCTCGATGGGCGAAGTCCACGACGGACAGGCCACGATGGATTCCCTTCCCGAAGAGAAAACGCGCGGCATCACCATCGCTTCGGCGGCCACGACCTGTTTCTGGCGGCTCGAAAACGGCGCGGAGTCTGAAAACTTCCGGCTGACGCTCATCGACACGCCCGGACACATGGATTTCACCGGTGAAGTCGAACGCTCCCTGCGCGTGCTCGACGGCGCGATTGCGGTGTTCGACGCCGTATCGGGGGTCCAAGCCCAGACGCTGACCGTGTGGCGGCAGGCCAACCGGCACGGCGTTCCGCGGATTGCGTTCGTCAACAAGATGGATCGTCCCGGCGCGGATTTCGCGGCGGCGGTCGAATCCATGCGGACGCGCCTCGCGACCAACCCGGTGGCGATTCACCTGCCCATCGGCGCGGCGGAAACGTTCGAGGGCATCATCGACCTCGTGACATTCCGGGCGGTGCGCTGGAACGACGACGCGGAACATCGTCCCGAATTCGGCGACGTCCCGGCGGAACTTCATGACGCGGCGAAAGCGGCTCGTGAAAACCTGCTGGCGGCGCTGGCCGATCTGGATGACGCGGTCGCGGAAGCCTACCTTTCCGGCGAGACCGTTTCGGAAAGTCTGCTTCACGCGGCGATCCGGCGCGGCACGCTGACCGGGAAACTGGTGCCGGTGCTGTGCGGTTCGGCGTACCGGAACAAGGGCGTCCAGCCGCTGCTCGACGCGGCGGCGCGGTATCTCCCGTCTCCGCTTGACCTTCCGGCGACGGAAGGCCGGCATGCCGAGACGGGCGCGACCGAAGTGCGTCACGCGACGGATGACGCGCCGTTCTGCGGGCTGGTGTTCAAGACCGAACTCGACCGGCACGCCGGTTCGGTGGCGTTCGTCCGGGTCTACTCGGGCGTCCTCGAAGCCGGTCAGACGGTCGCCAACCCCGGACGGGACCTGCGCGAGCGGGTCAGCCAGGTGTTGACGATTCACGCCGACCGCCGCGAGGCGACCGAGTCGGCGCGGGCCGGCGACATCGTCGCGGTGACGGGTCTGAAATCGTCCGTCACGGGCGACACGGTGTGCGACGAACGGCATCCGCTGTTGCTCGAAGCCGTGCAAAGCCCGGAACCGGTCGTGAAGGTCGCCATTGAACCGTCCACGCGGGCGGACCTGGCGAAACTCGCGCCCGCGCTGGCGAAACTGGCGCAGGGCGACCCGTCGCTCCG
>JAAFHI010001077.1 GCA_013298335.1 Actinomycetota bacterium | reverse complement strand
GCGCGACCTGCTCGCCCTCGTGAGCAAGGTCGGCGTGGCGCTCCTGTCCAATTCCGAACTTGACGACGTTCTCGAAGAGGTCATGACGCTCATTTTCGAGGCCCTGCCGGTCGAGCGCGGCTATCTGATGATGTGCGACCGCGACAGCGAGAGCGAAACGCCGGACCTGATCTGCAAGGTGGCGCGGACCAAAAAGGGCATGGCCCAGCCGGAAGACGTGATGGTCAGCCGCCACATCACCGAACAGGTGCTGACGACGCGCACGGCGGTGCTGACCTCGAACGCGCAGCAGGACCCACGCTTCGCCGGGCAGCACTCCATCGTTCTGAGCGGGATGCGCTCGGTCATGGCCGTTCCGCTCGCGCTGGGCGAAAATCTGCACGGTCTCATCTACATCGAAAATCCCTACGACCGGCGCTTCACCCCCGCCGACCTCGAAGTACTGACGACGATTTCGAGCGTGGCGGCCATCAAGATCGAAAACGCCTGGCTGCTCGAAGAACGCCTGCAACGGCAGCGGCTCGAAGAGGAAATCGCCGTCGCCGCCCGAATTCAGGCCTCGATGCTTCCCCGCCACGACCCGAACATTCCGGGCTTCGAAATCGCCGGACTCTCCCGGCCCGCGGCGGGCGTCGGCGGCGATTACTACGATTACATCCGCGTCGGAACGACGAAAATGGCCGTGGTCATCGGTGACGTCACCGGTCACGGTATTTCTTCCGGACTGATGATGGCGCTCGCCAAAGGCGGCCTGCTCAACCAGCTCGGCCAGTCGAGCGACGTTCAATGCGTGATGAACTCGATGAACTCGCTGATTTTCGAAAACGGGTCGCGGCGCAACCTGATGACCTTCTGTTACGCGCTGCTCGACTTCCAGACGGGCGCGGTGACGCTTTCCAATGCCGGACATCCATTTCCCTACCTGTATCGCGCGGTTGATGGCACGGTTTCGGGCATCGAAATCGGGGCCTATCCGCTCGGCGCACGGTCTTCGGTCGTTTTCCCGATGGAGCATTTCGTCATGCATCCGGGCGATGTGCTTCTGTTGTACAGCGACGGCATCGTCGAATCGTCGAATCCGCAGAAAGAACTGTTCGGATACCCGCACCTTGAATCCCTCTTCGCCCGCCAGGCCGGTCGTCCGGCGCGCGAAATCTGTGAAAACCTCGTCGAATCGGCGTTGAAATTCACCGCGGGCTGTCTGCCCGAAGACGACATCACGGCCATCGTTTTGAAGCGAACCTGAATCACACCGGAAGCCGAAAGTACGTCCGGCCAACCACCCCGTGGCGATTCAAAGCGCCCAAACGGGGTTTCGCGTCAGCCCAATACCGCGTTTTTCTCCGCCGGAATCCAGTTTTTTGGATTTCGACGGGGTGAAAAGCCTTTACCTGATTCCAAAACACGGTTGTTTTGCGATAAAATCAAGCGTTCGACCTTTTGGGAAGCAGTTAGCAGTTAGCAGTTAGCAGTTAGCAGTTAGTCGATAGCGGTTCGTGGCGAGTAGAAAAAAATTCTTACTAACCACTAACTACTAGCTACTAACTACTACCCCGGCTTCCCCGTCGAAACATCATTGCTGGAGGGTCTTATGAATCGTTTGTTCCGAATGTTCGGCGCGAAGGTGGCTCTGGTTGTCATTGCGCTGGTGTTGTTTGCCGGTCTGCCCGAATTCGGCGCGATGGAAGCGGACGCCCGGCCCCGCAAGGGGCGCAAGGCGACCAGTCGGAAAACCAAGCGCGGCAAGGCGCGGAATCGGTCAAACCGGCGGAATCGCCGCAACGGCAAGGTACGACGCGGAAAGAATCGGAGAAACCGACGCGAGGTGCGCGGGAACCGTGGACGGAATCGCCATCGCGGTCACGGCGGTCGTCACGGACGCCGCGGGCGGCGCGGTCGCAATGGACGGCGCGTGATCATCAAGCGGGTTCGCGGCAAGAACGGACGCATCTACAAGCGCCGCATCGTCGTCCGGGATCGCCGGGGAAGCTCGCGGCGCTCAAACCGTCGCCGCCATAACAACACGTCTTCCCCCTCGTCGAG
>JAAFHI010000547.1 GCA_013298335.1 Actinomycetota bacterium | reverse complement strand
GGCGCGCCGACGAGTTTGGCGACCTTGCGCTGAAACCGGACGCGCTCGCGCTCCGCCTCGGTCAGTTTGCCTTCCGCAATCAGCCGTTCCTGATCCTTGAGGTAGGCGAAGAACTTTTCAGTGACTTTTTTGGTCGCCCAGGTCGGCAGGGCATTGTGGAAAAGCCAGTGCTTCGACTCGCCGAAAACGATTTTGTCGAGCGCGGGGAAGGCCGAGCCGAGCCGGATGCCCGCCACGAGCGAGAGGCCGATGATGGCCGACTTGCCGGGATTGGCGACGACCCATTCCTGCGCGCGCTTGACGCCGCTGGCGGTCGCGCCGGTCGCCTTCGCCGCCTGTGCGCCGAAGTTGTAGGCGTCTTCGGCCTTGGCATAGTACCCGCGGGCGGTTTCCCGAACGGAATCAATCGTTTCACCCGCTTTGCCGACCGCATCCGAGGCCATCCCGACCACGTCGGCCCCGGTCCGGATCGTTTCCGCGCCGACCTTGGCGGCCTTTTCGGCGGCGGATTTGAGGTTGTCGGTGACCTTGTGTTCGTCATCGACCCGCTTGAATTCGTCGCGCACCGTCGTGACCGCGTCTTCGAGCGGTTTGGTCATCGAGTCGGGCAGGCGCCCGGTGACTTCCTTCGAAACGTCCTTCGCCACGTCTTTGACGGTATCGGCGGTCGTTTCGATGACCTTGCCGCCGGTGGTGATGACGTCGCCAGCGACTTTTTCGGCGGCCTTGACGGTTTCCGAGACGGTATCGGTGATGCCGTACTGCGCGTCGATTTCCTGCGCCTTGTCCTTCACCTTTTTCCGCCATTCGCTGAACTTGTCGAGATAATCGGTCATGCGTCACCGCCTTTCTTTTGCGGGCCTACGAAATTACCGGGCGAGTTGTTCGTCGTGGGATTCTACCTCTTGAACATCACCGCCGTCGCGCCGAGGGTCACGACCGCGTTTTTCAGTCCGCGCACCTCGATTTTTTCATTGGTGATTTTCAACGTGAAACCGCCCTTGGCGCTCACGGTGAACTCGTTTCCGACCGGCAGGCGAAGGGAGAGCCCCGGACTGCTGGTACAGGCAAAGCCGCAGGCGAACGTATCGCCGGTTTTGGTGATGAGCGCCTTGTTCTGGCCGCAGGTCAGATCGAGTTTCGTCTTCTGGTACTTCACCTTCGCGTCGGCGTCGGTGACCTGCGCGTTCAGATCGGCGCGGAGCACCGGCTGGAACGCGGTGTGGAAGAATTTTTCCCGGTAGTCGGGGTGGCTGAAGACGAGTTCGAAATCGTTGAGTTCGCGTCCGGCCTTCACTTCGACCGAATAGTAGCCGTCGGCGTCGGTGAAGGTTTTGTACTCGTCGAACCTGGTCCGCACCGTGACCATGGCGTTGTTGAGCGGTTGTTTGTTCTGGGATTCGACGACGCGGCCCTGGACGACCATCGAGGCGGCGGAATCAAAGGAAATCTGCGCACTGGCCGAGCCGACGGCGGCGAGGGCCACGAAAAGCGAGAGAAAAACCAGGCGCTTGAAAAAGTGAAGCGACAAAACCATCGAGCCTCCAAAAGTGACAAAAAGCGAAATCGTAACTGTTCAGCCGCCGGTCGCCCTGCCCGAACGGACAGGGCTGATTTCTTCAAACCCCGCGAACGGGGCTTGGGAATCAAAAAAACCGGTTTGAGCCTCGTTCACGAGGCTTTTTTTGAATAGCCCTGTCCGTTCGGGCAGGGCGACCGGCTTAACCGTTACACGAAATCTTCGTGAGCATAGCAAAGTCGGTCCGGGAGTGTGACCTCACGCCGTCGGATGACCGTTTTCAATCGGTCGTTGCGCTGGCCCGGCTTCAATCCAGTCGAATCGGGTCGAGTGCGAGGGCCGGGTTGCGTTCCGAGCGCAGGACGAGCGTCAGCGGCTGCGCGAAATCGCGCGTATCCTTCGGCATCCGGAAAAACAGATAGCCTTGAACCGTTGCCCCCGGCGCAATCGAACCCGTCGCGGGCAGGCCGTAGCCCCGGTATTTTTCGCGAAAGGTATTGAAGCCGTCCACCGCGTACGCCCTCACGCCGTAGTACTTTACCAGCCGCTTGACGGACTGGTCGGGGGTGAGCGCGGGCCACTCGGTCCCTTTGGCGTCACGCAGGCGGAAACGGATGCCGTCGAGCGAAACCGGGCCGGACGCAGTGTTTTCAAGGCGGATTTCGACCGGCATCACGCCCGCGAGCAGGTGATTGGCGTCGAAACGGTCGTTCGACTCGTTTTCGTCGCGCAGGGCGCGCGCGCGGACGGAAAGCGATTTCCCGGCAGCGACATTCGTCAGCGCTTCGGGCTGGGAATCGGTTTTCGGCTGGATGCGGAACGGTTCGCGGCTGCACCCGACGGCCCCCAGGCTCATCGCCGCCAAACCAGTGAAAATCAGTATGATACGGGCGGTTTTCATTTCAGTCGACGACCTCGGGAAGGGCTTCGAGGAGTTTGGTCATGAAGGCCGGGTCGTGGCTGCCGGTTTCGGCGGTGCGGCGGGCGGCCTTGTCGCAGGCTTCCTGAAGGGGATGCCCGGCGTGGCCGCGCGTCCAGGTCCATTCGATGCGGTGTCCGCCGGAGGCACTGTCGAGCCGCGACCAGAATTCGTGGTTGGCCTTGCGGCGGAACTCGCCCTTCATGGTTTTCACGACATATTGCGAATCGGAAATCACTTTCACCCGGCAGGGCCGCTTGAGTTGTTCGAGGCCGACGCAGGCGGCGACGATCTCGGCCTGCTGGTTCGTGCCGTGGCCGATGTATTCGGTGACGATTTTGCGTTTTCCGCGCCATTCGAGCAGCGCGGCGGCGGCGGCGGGCGAGTTGTCGGAGCCGTTTTTCAGACTTGAACCGTCGCAGACAAGCAGTACCTGATCCATTTTCCCTGTTTCCGTCGTGAACTTGTGATTGTGAAGGTGGTTCGGCCAAGATTACGTCACGCTCCGGCGAATCACAACGCAAGGACTCTCCAATGACAATTCTGGTAACGGGCGGCGCGGGCTACATCGGCAGCGTCACCGTCGAAACGCTTCACGAGAAGGGCCGCCCGGTGGTCGTTCTCGACAATTTACTGCGCGGTCACCGGGAGGCCGTGCCTTCCGAGGTTCCGCTGATTGTCGGAGACATCGCCGACCGCGAACTCATCCGGCACATCGTTGAGGAATACCGGGTGACGGCGTGCGTCCATTTCGCGGCGGTGGCCTACGTCGGGGAATCGGTCACGCAGCCAAGTCTGTACTACGCGAACAACTCGACCAAGTGCCTCGCGCTGCTCGACGGGCTGCGGGAAAACGGCGTGAACCGGTTCGTTTTTTCCTCGACCTGCGCGACCTACGGCCTGCCGGTCGAAGTGCCGATGACGGAATCGCACCCGCAGCACCCGGTCAATCCCTACGGCTGGTCGAAGTTCTTCGTCGAGCGGATGCTGGAGAGCTTCGACCCGGCCTATGGTCTGAAATACGTGGCGCTGCGCTACTTCAACGCCTCGGGCGCGACCGGGAAGTGCGGCGAGCACCACGAACCGGAAACCCACCTGATTCCGAACATCCTCCGCGCGGCGCAGGGAAAACTGCCGTTTGTGAGCGTTTTCGGGACGGATTACCCCACGCCCGACGGGACGGCGATTCGCGACTACATCCACGTTTCGGATCTCGCCGACGCGCACATCGCGGCGCTCGACCATCTGGCGGCGGGCGGCAACTCGCAGTTCATCAATCTCGGAACGGGAACCGGCTATTCGGTGCTGGAAGTTATCGACGCGGCGCGG
>JAAFHI010001008.1 GCA_013298335.1 Actinomycetota bacterium | reverse complement strand
TCTGGAAGTCGGTCTGAACGTGCGTTATCTGCACTCGGAAATCGAGACGCTCGAACGCATCAAGATCATCCGCGACCTGCGGCGGGGCGATTTCGACGTCCTGGTCGGGGTCAACCTGCTCCGCGAGGGGATGGACCTGCCGGAAGTCTCGCTGGTGGCGATTCTCGACGCCGACAAGGAAGGATTTCTGCGCAGCGAGGCGTCGCTCATCCAGATCATCGGACGCGCCGCGCGGCACTCGGCGGGGAAGGCGATCCTCTACGCCGACCGGATGACGGATTCGATGAAGAAGGCCATCGACGTCACCAACCACCGCCGCGAAATTCAGCGGAAACACAATGAAGACAATGGGATAACGCCGCAAACCGTCATCAAGCCGATCGAGACGACGCTCGTGACGGCCTACGAGGCGGACTACTTCAAGGTCCCGCTCGAAATCGAGAAATTCGAGGAATACAGCCCGGAAAACCTCGCCTCGACCATCGCGCAACTCGAAAACGACATGCGCGAGGCGGCCAAGAAACTCGAATTCGAACGCGCGGCGGAACTGCGCGACAAACTCAAGTACCTGCGGGAACGGCTGTTTTTACTTCAAACCGACGTGGAGTGATGGACCGCGCGCACCCTGCGCGCATGATTTCAACGCTACGCCGCGTGGCGACGTCGGTTTTTATCGAGCAGGACCAGTCCGAGGATTTCAAGCCCGATGCACAGGCCGAACCACAGGCCGTGGACGAAATCGAGCGAAAGAAAAGATGAAGACAGAACGCGGAGCGCCATTTCGTACCCGGCGATTCCGAAAAGTCCGGCGGCGATGAGGATGGGGCCATTCGTATTGCGAAGCATGTGGGTGAACCTCAGGGGGTTGGTATTTCAAAATTGAGCGCAGCCTGCGTGCAAGGCCACATGTATATAAGGATCGCGCGCGTACGATGAACGGTTCTTCAAAGTTTCGAAATCGAACCTGAAAAAAAGACATGCGCGCAGGGTGTGCGCGGTCCATCGCGGTCCATTAGGGCGGCGTCACGTCGCCGATTTCGCCGCGGAAGGTTTTGAGAAGCGCCTGCACGCCGGGGTCGCTTTCGGCCTGTTTGCGAATCGCCGCGCGCTGGGCGTCGGCTTCGGAGACCACGTTCGGGCCGCCGCCGGTCGCAAGGCGGGATTTGATGTTCAACTTCTTCCCGGTCAATCCTTTCAGAATTTCCTGAATCGCGATCTGCTCGCGCGGCTGGGCGACGAGACGCTGTGCCTCGGCTTTCGCGGCGGGGAAAAAGATGGTGAAGTCGTCGTCCTTCAGTTCGGCCCGCTCGGCGACGTCGATCTGGGTCAGCAGAATCATCTTCCGCTTTGATTCGAGTTCGGTTTTGAGCAGGCCGAGCAGGGCCGGCCCGGCGTCCGGGCGCGACAGGTCGAACGAACCCGCCGGAATCGACGGCATGGTCGGTCTGACCGGTTCCGGCGTCCGCGGCGCGGGTGGTGGCGGTGTCGGACGCATCGACCGGCTCGCGACGGATGGTGGTTCGAACAGGTCGTCGGGTGGCTCCGGCGGCGGAGCGTCGTCGTCCCACGGCGGCATGCCGTCATCCGGCGGTTCGGCCTTCTGAACGGGTGGTTGGACGGGCGGAATGGGTTGAACGCTTTGAACCGGCTCGGGTTCGGGCGGTGCGGGTTTTGGGACGGCGACGGGAGCCGCGTCAGCGGTGACCGGCGGCTTCGGTGCTTCCGGAGCGCTCGCGCGGACGGGTGGCGGTGGCGGGCCGAAGCGCGACGGCGACGGCTTCGCGGGCGGTGGCGGCGTGGTCGCTCCCGGCGATGGTCTCCCGGACGGAACGGGGCCGCTCGCGGCGAGCTTTTCGAGCCGGGCGAGAATGTCTTCCAGACTCTTCAGCCGTCCGAGTTGCGTCAGTTTCACCAGTCCCATTTCCAACTGGTAGCGCGGTTCGTCCGACAGGCGGATGTTCTGCTCGATGTCGGTCAGGAGCGTGAAGAACCGGACGAGGTCTTCATTTGAAAACTGCCGCGCCTGCCGTTCGATCTGGACCCGCTCGCTTTCGGCGACGGGCAGCAGTTCGCGGTCCATTCCGGCGGTGTTGAACACGAGCAGGTGCCGCAGATACGACATCAGTTCCCGCAGAAACTGGCGCAGATCGTAGCCCGTCCGGACGAGTTCGTCGGTCAGCGCAAGCATCGCCC
>JAAFHI010000401.1 GCA_013298335.1 Actinomycetota bacterium | reverse complement strand
CAATAGGCGTCAAAGGGACGACCGGACATCCGCTCAACGACATGGCCGAGAATGCCGAACGCGACGTTTGAGTAGGCGCGGGGTTGCGCCGGCGGATCGGTCGTTCCCGGCGACCATGAGTGCCAGTTTTCGGTTTTGCTCCAGTTTTTCCCGTCAGGTACAAAGTAAGACGTGAGCCAGTCGCCCAGCGACATGGGCGAATCGCCGCAACCATAGGATTTGCCATAGGCCGGGCCGTCCTTGATTGACGAGCGGTGGGTCAGCAGTTGTTCAATGGTGACCGGCGTGTCCGGAAAATTTGGATTGCGAAGCGGAAAGGGCAGGTATTTCGCGACATCGGCCCGGAGGTCGAGTTTTTTTCGCTCGTGGAGTTGCATGACCGCCGTGGCGGTCACGGTTTTGGCAATGGAACCGACATTGAGCAGCGTGCCGGCGTCCATCGGGCGGCGGCTTTCAAGGTCGGCCATTCCGAACCCTCGCGACCATTCGACCTTTCCGGGGCTGACGATGGCGCAGGCAATCCCCGGCCCTCCCGACTCGGCGAGGAATTGCCGCGCCTGGTCTGAAAATGGGTCGGTCTTCGCCCGGACGGTTGACGGGATGATCGTTGTTCCGACGATGAATCCGCCACACATTTGAAGTAACTGTCTCCGGTCAAGTTTCATGCCGTTCCTTAAGAAAGAAGATGGCGCCCGATTTCGGTTGCCCGCGCTCCCGTCCCGACTCCAAGACTCCAAGACTCCAAGACTCCAAGACTCCAAGACTCCAAGACTGGTTTTATCCCCCGGCTTCGTACCGCAACGCCTCGATCGGGTCGATGGAGGCCGCGCTCCACGCTGGGTAGAGGGCCGAACTGAGGGCGACGATGCCGAGGGTGGCGATGGCGATGACGCTCGGTTCCCACGTCGGCAGGAGTCCGGCGAAAAACGGCGGCATCGGCAGCAGATTGACGAGAAAACAGAACCCGTAGGCGATGCCGAGTCCCATGCCGCCGCTGACGAAGACGATAAAGGCGGCTTCGAGGAAAAACTGCATCAGGATCGAGCGCGAGGTTGCGCCGAGCGCCTTGCGGATGCCGATTTCGCGGGTCCGCTCACGGACGGCGACGAGCATGACGTTCATGACGCCGAGTCCGCCGACGAAAAGCGTCGTGAACCCGACCGCGCCCAGAAAGTACTTCATCCCGTCGGTCATCTGCCGGAAGGCTTTGGCGTCCTCGACGGTGTCCCAGATCGGACAGGCTTCCTTGTCGGTCGGGTCGAAGTCGTGCAGGCGACCGAGCGCCCGGCGGATCTGGCCCTTGCAGGCGTCATGCTGTTCGAGCGATTTCGGCGTGACGAGAAACCGGTCGATGACGTTCAGTTCGGAGGGCGGGGGTTCGGGAAAGTCGCGCATGATGGACGCGAACGGGATGAACACTTTCGAGACGTCCTGTCCGTCGTAGCTCGAATCCTGATCCTTCGCCTTCATGACGCCGATGACCGTGTAGGGAATGGTGTTGATGAGAATCGTCTGGTTGACGGGATCCCGGTCGGCGAACAACTGTTTCCTCACTTCGCTGCCGAGAAACGCGACGCGCCGACCTTCGGCATTGTCCTGTTCCGTGTAAAACCGTCCCGAGGCGACGGCCAGACTGCGGATTTCGGCGAATCGCGGAAGCGACGCGGTGATGAGGGGCGTGGCGTTGTTGAACTGGCTCTTGACGGTCAGGCGTCCTCGGCCCTGTTCCGGAATGACGCAGTCGCAGTCGGGCGATTCCCGCGCCACAAATTTGTAATCGTCCATTTTCCAGCGCAAACCTCGTCCCGCCCGCATGCCGCCTGCCTGGAGGCTCGTTCTTCCTGAAAAAACAATCAGGATGTCCTTGCCGAGCGTATCCATCTGCCGTTTCTGGCCTTCGCGCAGCCCCTCGCCGGCGGCGACCATCAACGTGATGGAGACAATCCCCCAGGCGATGCCGAAGGTCGTCAAACCGGTTCGGAGCTTGTGCTCGACCAGCGTGTGCCACGTGTCGCTGAGCAGGTCGCGGAAACGCATGGAAACCTCTTGGGAGTAGTTAGCAGTTAGCAGTTAGTAGCTAGTAGTTAGTAGTTAGTGAGAGGAGAGTGTAAGTGGCTTTCAGAACTTTGGTTTGCGGGGGTTTTGCTAACTGCTAACTACTGAAGCACGATCTTGTCGCCTTCGCGCAGGCCGCTGACGATTTCGGCTTTCACGCCATTTGCCAGACCGATGGTGACGGGAATCTTTTTCTTTCCGCCGGGCACGGTCGGGTCGGGAATCTCGACGCTGGCCTTGCGTTCCTTGTCGTAGATGACCGCCGATTCGGGGATCACGAGCACATCCTTTTTCTCTTCGAGGATGATTTCGGCGTTGGTCGTCATGTTGGCCTTGAGTACACCGTCGGAGTTCTGGATCGACACCCGTACTTCAAAGGTCGTGACGTTGTCCTTTTCGACGCCGAGCGGCGAGATGAGCGTCACTTTTCCGGTGAATTTCTTGTCCTTGAAGGATTCGACGACGATGCGGGCGGGCTGGCCGATGAACACGCGGCCAATATCGGCTTCGTCCACCTTGCCCTTGACGTAGACGCTGCTCGTGTCGCCGAGCGTCATCACCAGTTTGGCCTGCGAGCCGACGACCAGAATCGAACTCACCGCGTCGCCGACTTCGACGTCGCGCGAGAGGACGATGCCGTCCATCGGGCTGAAAATCGTGGAGTTGCGGAGGTCTTCATCGGCGCGGTCGAGGCTTGCCTGCGCCTGCGCGACCTGAGCGCGTGCGCGCTCGATATCGGCCCGACTGACGCCGACGTTCCCCAGTGCGCTCCGTTGTTTATTGAGCATCAACTGGTATTGCCGTTCGGTTTCCTCGACCACCGATTTCGAGACAAGTCCTTCCTTGTAAAGAGTTTGCGCGCGTTCCATCGAGGATTTGAGGAAGGGCAGATCGGGCGATTCGGCGTCCACGCCGTTGCGCGAGTTGGTCGCCTGCGCCGACTGCATCGCCGCTTGCGCGGCTTGCAGCGAGGCTTTGGCTTCCCGGACCCGCGCCGCCAGTTCGACCTTGTCGAGTTCAACGAGGACCTGTCCCTGCCGGACGTGGTCGCCGTAGTTCACGAAAATGCGCTTCACGATGCCGCTCGCCTTCGATTTCACTTCGACTTTTGCGAGCGGCTCGATCTTGCCGGTGGCGACGACCGATTTGGCGATGGAGTCTTTCTCGACCGTCTTGAGTTTCGAGGCGTCGATGGCGGTATTGGGCTTCATCGAGGCCCGGACGACGACAATGGCGCTGACACCCGCGATCAGTACCACCACGAGCGCAATCCAGCGCCCGATTCTCCGCTTTTTCCGGGGCTTTTCAGACATGGCAAGAGTCCTCCAGTGGACCGGCGACAGGGCCGGGCGCGGTCAATTCTCAAATCGTGGTTCGCTTCGGTTTACGGCGATTCGTCCGACAAGTTTCCGGGAAATTTTCGGACGCGGCTTCCGTACGGTCGGAGGATGAGTGACCGAATCAGGGGAAAAGTTTCACTTCGGGGAAAAAAATAGTAGCCAGCAGCCAGTGGCCAGTAGCCAGAAAAAGCAGGACCGGCAAAATTCCCACTGACCACTGACCACTGACCACTGACCACTGACCACTGACCACTGACCACTGACCACTGACTACTGACTACTGACTTCTGACTACTGCACAAAAAATGCCGGAACGGGAATCCCGCTCCGGCAGAGGAAGCCGTGTGTGAACACTGGTGGAGGATTACTTTTGGTCGGCCTTTTCCGTTTTGACGATGCGGACGACGTGCGGCGTCGGCAGTTCCTTGCCGTCAACCGTCAGCTTGAACTTGTCGCCAGTCTTGGTGACCGCGAGGACGTGCCCGTCCGCCGCGACCGTCCGGGTCTCGCCGTCCGCCATGGTTGCCGTGTCGATGGTCGGCTGGGCGGTTTTGCCCTTCAGCGTGTAGAGCTTGGTCTGGCCCGAGAAATTGACCGTCACCGGTTCGCCGTTCGGGTCGGACTTGATGACCATCGTGCGCTCGTCAATGAACGTACCGGTGTTATCGCCGTCCTTGTGAGTGAAAACCATGAAATTGCCGTTCCCGTCGGGCAGCGCGCCTTCGGGGCCGTCACGCAGGACCATAACCTTTTCCTCGCCGTCGCCGTTGCTTTGGGAGTTGATGTCACGCCGGACGATGATGACTTTTTTCCCTCCCGCGCCGTCCGGCGTTGGAAGCGGCTTGCCGTCGACGGACACTTCGAGCTTGTCGCCGTGGCGCGTCACGGTCACGATCTTTCCTTCCTTCAACTGGAAGGTTTTGGTTTCGCCGTCGTTGAAATCTTCCAGCTTGTACGTCTGGGTTTCTCCATTGATGTTGATGAAGACGTGCTTTTTCGCAGGCTCGGGATTCTGTTGCGCGAAGAGAGGGGTAGCGCCGAGCGCGGCCATCGTGGCCACGCCGAAGCAGAATGCTTGAATCGTTGATTTCATCGTTCGTTTTCTCCGTGTTGGTTGAAGTGTTCATTCGCAATGGATTTGCTTGCGTGCATTACCTCTTGGCAAGCCCCGTGCCACAGTCCGAAATTCCCGAAAAAGGGAAAAATCATCCAAAAAACGCCCGAACCGGCCCGTTTTCACCCACCGGCCCGTTTTT
>JAAFHI010000577.1 GCA_013298335.1 Actinomycetota bacterium | reverse complement strand
CGATTCGGTCTGCAAGGGCATGTCGGGCGGGAAAGTCGTCATCCGTCCGCGGGTCGAGGCGAATTTCGCCCCGGAAGCGAACGCGGTGATCGGAAACTGCGCGCTCTACGGCGCGACCGGCGGCACCTTGTACGTCAACGGTCTCGCGGGCGACCGGTTCGCGGTACGAAATTCCGGTGCGACGGCGGTCGTCGAGGGCGTCGGGCTGCACGCCTGCGAGTACATGACGGGTGGAACGGTCGTGATTCTCGGAAGCACGTCGAAAAATCTCGGCGCGGGGATGACCGGCGGGGTGTTGTATCTCGCGGAGGTCGAACCGGCGAACATCAACGACCAGTTTCTCGTTCCATCACCGCTCGGCGAGGCCGATCTCGATCTTTTACTTGAACTTCTGGCCGATTACGTCGAGGAAACCGAAAGCCGGACGGCCCTCTCGATCCTCAACAACTGGACCGTCTGGAAGCGCAGGTTTACGCGCTACGACCCAAAGCCGAAAAAGTGATGGAGCGCGTTGGAGCGCGCGCATCCTGCGCGCATGTCTGGAATGGTGACCCGACCGTGATCCGAGGGCTTCGCTCGCCCTCGGCTATCGTAACGTCGCCCCGTTGGGGCTTTCGTCGGTCTTTGGCCACCTTGGAATGATCGCCGCCGAGAACCTACAAATAGGTCTTGGCGCGCTTTCCGATTCCTGAAACTTTGAAGTTTCATTCATCGTACGCGCGCGCGATCCTTAATACATGTGGGTGAACGGAAGCGTCAGCCTTGTGCGTCTGACGGCGCTTCGTAGCGGGCCACCGTTTCGGTCATTTCCTGCGGCGCGGGCGTTGCTTCTTCCGGCTTTTCGTTGAGCAGGTGGTAGACCCGCTCAAGCAGCGGCGGGACGCCATCGCCGGTCACGGACGAAATCTTGTAAAACTCCAGCCCGTGTTTTTCGCAGTACGCCTGAAGTGCGGCGGTGCGTTCGTCGCCTTCGTAGACCGAGTCCTGCTTGGTGGCGAGGACGATCTGCCGCCGGGCGGCGACTTCCGGGTTGTAGAGCCGCAGTTCCCGGTTGATGGTCTCGAAATCGGTGATCGGGTCGCGCGGCGAGAAGTCCGAGACGTCCACGAGGTGAAGCAGCAGGCGCGTCCGCTCGACGTGGCGCAGAAACTGGTGGCCGAGGCCGTGGCCTTCGTGCGCGCCTTCGATGAGGCCGGGAATGTCGGCGATGACGAAGGTCCGGAAGTTGGAAAGCTGGACGACGCCGAGGTTCGGCACGAGCGTCGTGAACGGATAGTCGGCGATTTTGGGCCGGGCGGCGGAAACGGCGGAGATGAAGGTGGACTTTCCGGCGTTCGGGTAGCCGAGCAGGCCGACGTCGGCGATGAGTTTCAGTTCGAGCTGAAGGGTACGGTCCTGGCCCGGCCAGCCGGGTTCGTGGCGGCGGGGCGCGCGGTTGACCGAGGTCGCGAATTTGGCGTTGCCGCGTCCGCCGTGGCCGCCCTTCGCAATCATGATCGTCTGGCCGGGTTCGGTCATGTCGGCCAGAAGTTCTTCCGTATCAGCGTCATAGACGAGGGTCCCGACCGGAACTTCGACCACCATGTCCTCGCCCTTGCTGCCGTGACAGGTACTGCCTTCGCCGTGGCGTCCGCGTTCGGCGCGGTAGAGCGGGTTGTACCGGAACTTCAGCAGCGTGTTCATCTGATCGGTCGCCCGCAGAAAGATCGAACCGCCGTCGCCGCCGTCGCCGCCCGACGGGCCGCCCCGCGGGACGAATTTTTCCCGCCGGAAAGCCATGCAGCCGTTCCCGCCGTCACCGGCCTCGACCTTGATTTTCGCGCGATCAATAAACATGGGGAGTCTTGGAGTCTAGGAGTCTAGGAGTCTTGGAGTCTCGGAGACTGGAGTCTTGGCGTCCGGGGAGGGAAATTCAAGGAAGAAAAGCCGAAAGGTCCAAAGCGGTCGCCCGACTTTGGACCTTTTCTGACTTGTAACCCTTCGACCGGGAAGGTACTTACGCCGTCGCTTCGGTCGCTACCGGGGCGGCTGCCACGACCGGCAGGATGCTGATGAAGCGGCCCTTGCGGCCCTTGTTCTGGAATTGAACGTTGCCCGTGATGAGGGCGAAAAGCGTGTGGTCCGTGCCGATGCCGACGTTGAGACCCGGCTTGAACTTGGTGCCGCGCTGGCGAACCAGAATTTCGCCGCCGTTGACGAGTTGACCGCCGAAGCGCTTGACGCCGAGCCGCTGAGCATTTGAGTCGCGGCCATTCCGAGAGCTACCTACGCCTTTTTTGTGAGCCATTTTCCTGTTCTCCCAACGTGATTCGTAAAATGTTCAGCCCGCCGCTTACGCCACCGATTCGATTTTGACGGCGGTGTAGCCCTGACGGTGACCCTGCTTGCGCTTGTACTGTTTGCGGCGCTTGAACTTGAAGACGATGATCTTGTCGCCGCGACCGTGCTCGACAACGACGGCCTTGACGACCGCGCCTTCGACGGTGGGCGCGCCGATCTTCAGTTCGGAACCGGTATTGAGCGCGAGCACTTCCGTGAATTCAACCGATTTGCCGACTTCGATGTCGATGTTCGGCACTTCGACCTGATCACCAACGGCGACCCGGAACTGCTTTCCACCGGTAACAATGATTGCGTATGACACGACCGTTCTCCTTCTCGAACCCGCCTTCCGCGAGCGGGAAGGCGACGACTGGCATGTTTCTGACGAAAGCGGGCACTATACGAATCGAATCGAAGGTCTGTCAAGCCGGAATGTACAATTTTATCTGTCAAACGTCTTGACAAGGTCGGCGACGCTCCCTAATATCGGCCCACTTTGCGGGGATGTAGCTCAGTTGGCAGAGCGCCGCGTTCGCAATGCGGAGGTCAGGGGTTCGACTCCCCTCATCTCCACCACCGCAGGGAAAAACGGTAGGCTTTCGGGCCTACCGTTTTTCGTTTTGGGTGACCGCCGTGCTTTTGGCGTCCTTGGCGAAAAAGAAGTCCGCCAGTTTGGCGGAATCTCCGGTTGCCGGAATCCCTTCCAGAATCAGCACTTCCGCGCCGCGCCGTTCGACGCGGACGTTCCCGATGGTCCGCAGCAGCCGGGTCGGCATATTGACCTTTTCAGATTTCAGCCGCTCCGCCGTCCGGCTGGTGTAGGCGTTGAAAAAATCCGCCGCCTCGAACCCGTCGTCCAGACCGTGTGCTGTACGAGAAACAGTTCGCCCGTTTTCGTGTTTTCGAACAGCCGGCAGGCATCGCCGCCCCAGCCGGCGGCGGCCCGGCGGGTTTCATCTTCCTTCAGAAATTCTCCGAGAATGATTCGGTAGCCGAATTCGCCGTTCACGTCACCGGTGACTTCCTTCCAGTCGTCCCCGAGCAGCCTGCCCGGCGCGGCGATGGTCACGCGAACCGGATGTTCGCCCGCGAAGTACTTCTCGGGGTGCAGAATCTGCTCGGTACTTTCGGGCAGATCGGTGAACGCCTGCGAAACCTGTTTCCAGCCGCCTTTTTTCACCAGCGCCTGCACGAAACCCGCCCCTCCGGCGTAGGGAAACAGCAGCGACTGCTTGATCGCCTTCGGCGCGGCGGCCAGCACGGGCGTTTTTTCGGCGTCTTCGCTCGCCG
>JAAFHI010000103.1 GCA_013298335.1 Actinomycetota bacterium | reverse complement strand
ACCGGCTCGGCCTCATCCGGCGCATTCACGGCGACGCCAATCTGGCGGGCGAACTCGCGGCCATCATCTGCGGGATGAAGGGCGAGTCGTCGGAAGGCGGCGACAACGAGCAGTTCTGGCAGCAGTCCACGACGAATCTGCTGAAAGTTCTGCTGCTTGAAATCGCCGAACGTGAAAACCGTGGTGACTATTCCGAACCAGCCGGAGTCGCGACGATTCTCGAATTCATCGCGAAACATCCCATCGAGCATCGCCCCGACGGACGGGTCGTCAATCACCTCGATGAAGCGTTGACGGGATCGACCTGCCGTGACGTCCGCATCGGCTGGGGCCTGCTGCGGTCATCCCACGTCGAAACGTTGCAGAACATCCTCGTCAGTCTGAGCGTGAAGCTCGAACCGTTCCGCACGCCGCTTGCACGGATGGTGCTCACGCCGCCGAACGACGCCGAGCGCCGACTCGGCATTCGCGAAATACCCGCGTCGATCCTGCGCGAACCGGGCCATGCGATTTACGTGATGATCGACGAGGGGCAAGCGACCGAATACAAAAATGTACTGGCGACGGTCTTCGGGTTGTTCGCGGCTTCGTTGCGGAAGTCGAGCGCGACGCAGGCGAACCGATATTGCCTGTTCTCGCTGGATGAAGCCGGGACGGTCCCGATTCGCGGCCTCGAAAACGACATCAATGCCGGTCGCGGTCGCGGCATGTGCTACGCGCTGGGGCTTCAGAGTTTCGCGCAGCTCAAGAAAATCTACGGGGCGGAAGGCGCGCAGGCCATCGTGCAGGGGATTCGAACGCTCATCGTGCTCCCCGGAACCAAGGGCGAAACGGCGGATTTCTTCTGCCAGCTCGCGGGCAAGACCACCACCTTCACCGACACGATTTCCACCCAGGCCAATAGCGGCGCGGAATCGGATCGCAAACCCGAAGTCGGTCGCGACCTGATTTCAGCCGATGACATCCGCAAGCTCGCCGAATACCGGCAGGGCATCGTGTTTCCCTTCACCCTCGCGCCGGTCCGGGTGCAGTTCCCGCCCGATGGCACGCACCTCGATGTGCTCCGCACGCCGCTGCCCGATTACGCGGCGGATGTTGCGCCATACACCGACGACATCGCCCGCACCGACAGCCCCGCGCCGCTGACCGTGGCCGGACTGGACGACGATGCGTTCGTCCTCGATCCGACGCTGGTGTTTGAACGTCTGCCCGATGCGGAAGCCGTTCCAATTCTCGATGAAAACACTGATTTCGAAGTGGACGAATCAATTTTGGAAGGAGAAACCGTATGAGCGACCGTCAGCCGCGCCCTGCATCGAACGCCATGAGCCGATTGCCGTTCACGGTCTTTCTGTTCGGCTTCTCGCTGATCTTTCTGGCGGGATCGCTCGCTTACGCCGAGTGGCGCGACTATCGCCGCCACGAGCGCCTGCGTCCCGTTTCGCGCCACGATGCCCTCGCCAAATCACTGCGCGAGTACGCCCGGCGCTACGGCCACTTTCCGCAAACCCTCACCGAACTGATTGAACGGAGCAACAGCCTCGGCATCCCGCCCGAACGGCTCATTGCCGAGGGCAACGCCTTTGTCGGTGACGGGTGTTTCTACCGCTATGCCTGCATTGACGCGAAGACCGCGACGCTGTGGTCCGTGCCGGTCGGGCCGCGCGCTGCCGAAGGCTCCACCATTTTTCGCGTGCTTCGTGAAAACGGCGACGACATCTGGAAAGGCGCGCCGCTTTCAATCGAGGAAATCACCCGTACCGTGCCGAACCCCGCCGAGGAACAGCTCGCCTGGCTGGGACTCGGGCGGGCGCGGTTCATCCGCAACGACAAACCGGGTTCGCCGCAAACCGCGAACTCGAAACCTCAACCCAATCAAACCAAACGATAGGAGAAAGCCATGTCTGACAATCTGAATTCCAAACCAAAAAGAAATGACTACAAACCGCCTCCTCCCTGGCTTGAAGCCATTTATCGTGAAACCGGGCGGAAATACGGCGTGCCAGCCGAAGTTTTAATGGCTCAGGGATTCCACGAGTCCGGTTACCGCAAGGAAGCACGGTCGCTCAGTGGGGCCGTCGGACCGGCGCAGTTTCTGGAAGGCACCGCCCGCCATTACGGCCTCAAGGTGGGTGGCGGTGTTGATGAGAGAACCGACTTCCCGAAAGCCATCGACGCGCAGGCGCGATATATGCGGGACCTTCTGAAGAAGTTCGACGGAAATCTCGAATATGCACTCGCGGGCTACAACATGGGGGAAAACGGTCTGGCCAAACGGTTGGCGCAGGGGCAGCCGGTTCCATCCGGTCCGAAGGCCTATGCTCAAAAAATCATGCGGGACGGTCACTGGAATCCCGAACAGAAGGTCAACGTTCAGGAACTTCGCTATCCCGAACCGGCCAAGCGGAAAGGTCCGGTTTCGGAACTCACCCCAACGCAACCGACCACTCCCGAATTCTCCATGCCAGCGCCGACCCGCGTGGTCGCGCGCATGGGCCGGTGAGTTCGATTCATTCAACCCGTTTCAAAAGAAAGGAAGGTTCGGTCATGCCGAACGGAGAACGAAAGGAAAAGGAAACCAAGTCGCCGGTCCCGGGGGATGCGTTCCCGGATGGCCGCAAAGGTCTGCGCGAACTCTTCACCCAGCTTGCCGAGCCTGGCGCGAGGCTGGGGCAGGTTCTGCAAGCACGGTCGCAAACCTCCGCTGAAGCCCGGAAACCGTCCGGTCCCGGATACGCGGCGGAGCAATTCAAACGTTTCGAAAACATCCGGGGTGTTCGCAACAACCCGTTTCTGACCGAAGGCGTCTACAACAAACTCGATTCGCTGTCGCAAAAGCATGGCTGGTCGATGGAAACGTTCCTGCGCGTCTTTTCGCAGGAGACGGCGGGGACGTTCAATCCGAGCATCCGCGTGGGCGACGTGGCCGACCGGAAAAACCCCGGCGGGGTCATCCGTCATCGCGGCAAACGGATCGGAAGCGCAACCGGGATCATTCAATTCATCGAGGACACCGCGCAGTTCCTCGGTACGTCAACCCGCCAACTTCGGAAGATGTCGCTCGAACAGCAGCTTGAATATGTGGATCGCTACCTCGACCAGTATTCCGGGCCTTTTCGGAAAGCACGCGCGGCGCGCGGCGAGGTCTCGCTGGCCGAGGCCTATACCTCCGTGCTGGCGGGGCAGGTCCGTACCGGAAACCAGACGCTCTTCCGGCGCGGCACGAAGGAATACCGCAACAACGCCGGCGTCGATGTGAATCGCGACGGTCGCATTACCGCCGAGGAAGCCGCCGAAACGGTCCGTCGTCGGACTACGCTTCAACCACCGAAACCCAAACGTTGAAATGCAATTTCAAGAATGGTTTTCGGGGACCGACGTCACCAGGTGGCGTCGGTCTTTTCATTTCTCCCCGTGGAATCGAAACCCGTTTTCAGTTTGACGAAAAATGGCTTGAAATCAGGGGTTTTCTTGAAAAAGTTATGAAATCATAACCATTTTCCTCTTGTTCATGCGTGGCTCGAAATATAGGTTGAAAGTGAGTCGCACGTCATGACGCGCCTTTGGAAAAAGCAGAGTTCTACTCCGACGGATTCGTACGTAATCCCCGCCGTCGGCTACCACTTTTCCGTTCGGAGCGTGTCACCATGCGTATACTTTTAATTCAACCGAATTATCACTGCGGCGGCGCCGAAATTGCGGGAAACTGGCCCCCGAGCTGGGCACCCTACATCGGCGGCACGCTCAAGGCCGCCGGGTATCCAAACGTTCGTTTCGTGGATGCCATGGCCGCCGACCTGTCCGATGAGGTCCTCGCGGATATTCTCGCCAAAAACAATCCGGACGTGGTACTCGCCAGCGCCATCACACCGATGATCTACAAGGCGCAGTCCACCCTGAAGCTGGTCAAGGATTTCAATCCGAACATCGTCACCATTCTCGGCGGCATCCACCCGAGCTTCATGTATACCCAGGTGCTCACCGAGGCTCCCTGGATTGACTACATCGTGCGTGGCGAGGGCGAGGAAATCATCATCAACCTGATGCGCGCCATCGAGGCCGGAACCGACCGCAAGGAGCGCGCCACCATTCAGGGCATCGCCTACGTCGAGGACGGGCAGGTCGTCGCCACGCCCGCGCACCCGCCCATCGCCGATCTGGATACGCTCACCCCCGACTGGAGCCTGCTCGAATGGGATCGCTATATCTACATTCCACTTAACTGCCGCCTCGCCGTCCCGAACTTCGCGCGCGGGTGTCCGTTTACCTGCCGGTTCTGCTCGCAGTGGAAGTTCTGGCGGAAATACCGTTCGCGCACGCCGGAACGGTTCGTGGATGAAATCGAAACCCTCGTCAAGCAGTTCAACGTCGGGTTTTTCATCCTCGCCGACGAAGAACCGACCATCAACCAGAAGAAATTCGTCGCGCTCTGCAAGGCCATGATCGACCGCAAGGTGAATGTCCACTGGGGCATCAACACGCGGGTCACCGACATCCTGCGCGACGAGGAACTGCTTCCGCTCTACCGCAAGGCGGGTCTGGTCCACGTCTCGCTCGGGACCGAAGCCGCAACCCAGATGAACCTCAACCGCTTCCGCAAGGAAACGACCATCGACGAAAACAAGCGGGCCATCGACATGCTCAAGAACAACGGCATGGTGGCCGAGGCCCAGTTCATCATGGGGCTTGAAAACGAGACCAAGGAAACCATCGAGGAAACCTACGCCCTGGCCCGCATGTGGAACCCGGACATGGCCAACTGGAACATGTACACGCCGTGGCCCTTCTCCGAACTCTTCGAGGAACTCAAGGACCGGGTCGAGGTTCGCGACTATTCGAAATACAACTTCGTGACCCCGATCATGCAGCCGGACGAAATCGAGCGCGAGGACGTGCTCAAGGGCGTGCTGCGCAGCTACGGCAAGTTCTACTCGCGCAAGGCCTTTTTCGAATATCCGTTCATCAAGGATCCGTTCAAGCGGAAATACATGCTGGGCTGCCTGAAGGCGTTCGTGAAGATGACGGCAACCAAGCGGTTTTACGACATCGGTCGGCTCAAACCGAAGGGACTGAAGGTGGGCGTTGACCTCGGTTTCGACGGCTCGAAGGTCTACACGGGTGACCGGCTCGTCGAACTGAACGCGAATGACGCCGCCATCGCCGCCGACGTGAACTACAAGGGGAAGGCCAAAAACGGCAACGGTGCCAAGCCCGACCTGGTACAGCTCAAACGCGCCGACAGTGAGCCGATTTCAGCCTGCGGAGCGCCCCGCGACGCGCAGTACGTCGAACCGGACGATGCCGCCGCCAAATCGGCCAACCTTTGAGCGACACCGGGGGGAGGCCCGAACCGATGAACATTCCCGAAGTCCCAGCACAGCTCATCCAGAAATACAGCCGGCCCGGCCCGCGCTATACCAGTTATCCGCCGGTCCCGGTGTGGACCCCGGAGTTTGACGAAACCCGTTATCGATCGGCATTGAGTGAACTCGCGGCATCGCCCGAAGAGTCGCTTTCGCTCTACGTTCACCTGCCGTTCTGTGCCATCAGTTGCGCCTATTGCGGGTGCAACGCCACAGTGACCACCAAACCCGAAGTCGTGGATACCTACCTTGACCGGTTGGCCCGCGAAATCGAGTTAGTCGTGCCTCTGCTTGGGAAGCGACGGTTTGTCGCGCAGATGCATTGGGGCGGTGGTACGCCCAACTTCCCGACGGTCGAGCAACTGACTCGGTTGGTTCGATTATTGGAGGAAGCGTTCGACTTTCTTCCGGAAGCCGAACGTTCAATCGAAATAGACCCTCGGATTGCGTCGCGACGTCAACTGCGCGCGATCCGTAATCTGGGGTTCAATCGGGTCAGTCTCGGTGTCCAGGAATTCGATCCCGACGTCCAGAAAGCCATCGGTCGGATTCAGCCCGAGCTGGTGACGAAGGAAGTCTTCGATGCCTGCCGGTCGCTCGAATTCGAAAGCGTCAACCTTGATCTCGTGTACGGTCTGCCCGAGCAGACCCTGCCGAAATTCTCCCGCACCATTCGTGAAATCATCGCCATGCAGCCTGATCGCGTGGCCTGTTTCAACTACGCTCATGTTCCTGCCCTGCGCGCCAATCAGCGAAAAATCGATGCGTCCACCCTGCCCGATCCGGGTGAACGCTTCGATATGTTCTGCAATGCCATCGGTCTCTTTGAAGAAGCCGGATACGACTGGATCGGCATGGACCACTTCGCGCGGCGCGGCGACGAACTCGCCGAGGCCGCCGAAGGCAAGCGACTCCACCGGAATTTCATGGGCTACACGGTAAAACCCGCCCCCCACCTGCTGTCGTTCGGAATGAGCGCCATCAGCGAATTCGGCGGCTACTACGCGCAGAACGACGCCCGGCTCGGTCGCTACCAGACCGCCCTCGATGAAGGGCACCTGCCCATTGTGCGGGGCCATCGGCTGACCGATGACGACGTGCTGCGCCGTGATGCCATCACCAACCTGCTCTGCAATTTCGAACTTCCATTGACGTCAATCGAGCGGCTGGTCCGGCGGACGCGCGAAAGCAACGTGCCGGACGAATTCGACCGCCTCGAACCATTCGTGGAGGACGGACTGCTTCGTTTCGACGCCGACCGGCTCGTCGTGACGCGGACCGGACGCTTCTTTATCCGCAACATCTGTATGCAGCTTGATGCTTACCTCCGTACCGGGGCGCCTTTGCCGGTTTTTTCGAAAACGGTTTGAAACGTGGCCGTTGAGAAAGACCGCGGTGCCCGCCCGCGTCGTTCGTTGTCGCACGAACGACGCGGGGTTTTTTTTCGCGACCGAGTTCCACGGGGTCCGACGTGCTTTTTCTGGTGTGAAACCCAGGTTCGCAAAAAAATCAGCTTGACGGAATGGCGTTCTGTCAGGCGAAATGGCCGTCCATTTGAATTTTGAGACAGGGTTTCACGCAATGACGAGCGGAAAAGCACAAGACGAGTTTGCGTCGACGTATCCGGCGACCACCCACGGGTGGCGCGGTCGGGATACGGCAAGTCGCCGCGAGGTCGCGGCTCTTGGTTGCGTCACCCCTCGCCCTTCACGTCGGTAAGTCCTTCGTGAGTTGCGCCGGGTGACTTCGGCGCGGCGCTCACGGAGGATACCGACATGATTTCCATACAGGGCATTTTCGAATCACATCTCACCATTCACGCCGAAACCCCCGCGATTCTCGCGCGTTTTCAAGCCGTCTGCGCCGAAATCGGGGTCAAGTGCCTGCATATCGAACTCGACTCCGGAACCAACGCGTCACAGCCGATGCTCCGGGCGATTCACTGCGGTGATCTGGCGTTCGCCTGCGGTGAAGCCCGTGAACTCGAAGCCCTGCTGCGTGAGCGCGGCTTTGCCGTGACCCGCGTCAAGGTCGAGGCGTTCATCGGAAATGCCGGCGTTCCGGTCACCGATGCCGTTTCGGAAACCATGCCCAGAGAGAATTATTTCGAATTCCATGCGCTGGTCGCGCTACCCACCGAGATTATTCCGGAAGCATTGCGTTCGATCTGCCGGACTTTCGGCGGCCATCTGTCGCGCAACGCCCTCAAGCGGGATGACGCGGGCCGCACCCTGCGTTTCGTAACCATGCGGGTGGCCGATGTCGGCTCGGCACGGGCCAGTGCCCGGTTCGACGAGTTGCTCCGCGCACTCCGGGACAAGGGCTTCGAACTTTCGAAAATTCAGCGTGAATACGTGGTTTTCGACTCCAATTTCACGCTCGACGAAGGCTGGGCCGAGGTTTTGTCCGGGAAGAAGGTTGATTCATGACGCATCTGTTGGAAGGGCTCGAATTGACCGCTCATCGGCAGGGAATCGCGTCGGAGGAGTTCATCCGGCAGCACGTACGGGAAGCTTTTCTCCGACGTCTGGCGCGGTCTTCGGAATCGGAAGCCCTGCTCCTGCGCGGGAGCATGCTCCTGCGGGCGTGGGCCGGGGCGGCACGGCGTCCCGCGCAGGACCTCGACTTCCTCGGACTGTTCGCCTACGACCTGGAAGACGTGCTGCGCCGGTTTCAGAACATTGCCGAGACTCCCGTTGAAGCTGATGGGGTCCGGTTCATCATCGGCTCCTTCCTTGGGGAAGAGACCTGGAAGCATACCGATTCACCAGGTATCCGCGTTATGGCGGAAGCTGAAATCGAGGGCGTGGCGGTGCCGTTCAAGGCCGACGTGGGGTTCGGCGATCCGGTCGCGCCCGCGCCCGAATGGTTAGACTACCCCGCGTCGGTCGA
>JAAFHI010001078.1 GCA_013298335.1 Actinomycetota bacterium | reverse complement strand
TTCCCGAAAAATCTGGTCTTTGACACCGTTATCCCGCGCCACGAGCAGCTCGCCTCGTCGTTCGCCGTCGGGATGCCCGCCGTTGACCTCTCGACCCGCTCGACCGGCGCGCAGGCTTACATTCAACTTGGACGGGAACTGGTAATGCGACTTCCTGAAGGATGAAGCAGTAGTCAGCAGTCAGTGGTCAGTAGTCAGTAAGGAAGAGGGATGAAGGATGAGGGATGAAGTTGAAGGCATTGTACGCGGTGCGGTCAGTCGGCCACTGACCGACGATGAACTCGGGCGTCTGAAGGGGCTGCTGTCCGAACGGGCGGCGATCATCTCTCTTATTGAAGCGGTGCGGGAGCAGGAAACCCACCTCGCGGAGGAATCCACGCGCTGGTTTCTCGTCGATCATCCCGATTTTGCCCGCACGCACGGCTTCGCATGGGACAAGTGCGTGCGCGACATGCGGTTTTTCATCCGCGCCGTCATCGCCGCCATGGTGCTTGACGATCTGGGGATGCTCGCGCGGTTCGTGAAAACCTACTACATCGCCGCCGAGGAGCAGGTCGGCATCACGCCCCAGGACGTCTCCGATTCGTTCCGGACCGTGCGGCGGATCATGCGCGACCTCGCGCCGACGCTGGCGGTCAACCCCGCCCCCTTCGAACTGGCGATTGAAGCTGCCCTGAACGCGCTCGGCGGAAACGAAATCTGAGCGCCGGGCCCGGTTCGCGTCTTTTTGGTTCCAATTTTCGGCATCGTCGAGAGACAATGAAAGTCGGCCCCTGCCCGCAACTTCAGACGGGCAGGGAAGCCGGATGTCCAGTGTTCAGGACCGATACGTTTTACAATGTCCGTCGAACTACTTCTCGAAAAAGCCCGGATGGGCGATCCGTTGACCGTCGCCGATGCCGAAACATTGCTCGGAGCGACTGATGCCGACGACCGGATGGCGATTTACGCCGCCGCCGATGCGCTCAAGCGGAAACTCTGGGGCGACCGCGTGACCTACGTGGTCAACCTCAACCTCAATTTCACCAACATTTGCGAACTCCACTGCACGTTCTGCGCCTTTCGCCGGACCGGCCAGGAACGCGACGCCTACACCCACGCCATCGACGACGTGGTGACAAAAGTCGGCCATTACGCCCAGTCGTACGGCATTTCGGAAGTCACAATCCAGGGCGGCATCAACCCGAATCTGCCCGTATCGTACTATTTCGACCTGATGCGCGAACTGAAACGCGCCTACCCCGATATTCACCTGCACGCCTACTCGCCGCAGGAAATCGCGCACATTCAGGACGTCAGCGGACGCTCGCTCGCCTCCATTTTTGAGGAATTGAAAGCCGCCGGTCACGGCTCGCTCTGCGGAACGGCGGCGGAACTGCTCGTCGAACCAGTCCGGTCGCGCATCTGCCCGGAGAAGATTTCCGCCGCGCGCTGGGTCGAAATCGTCTCTGCCGCGCACCGCGCCGGCACGCGCAGCACCTCGACGATGATGTTCGGTCACCTCGAAACGCTCGCCGACCGCGCCGGGCACCTCGACGTCCTGCGAAACCTCCAGCGCGACACCGGCGGATTCACCGAATTCATCCCGCTGCCCTTCATCGCCCCGGTCGCGCCGCTCGGTCGCGCCACCGACCGCCAGGGCCCGGACGACGACGCGGTTCTCCTCATGATCGCCGTCAGTCGGCTCTTTTTCGGCGACCTGATCGAACACATCCAGCTCGGCTGGGTCAAACGCGGCATCGCGATGGCCGCGCGCAGCCTCCACTGCGGCGCGGACGACATCGGCGGCACGTTGCTGGAAGAGGAAATTTCAAATAGTGCGGGGTCGGCGTTCGGCGCGTATACTGCCGTAGCCGATTTGGCCGAAACCGTTCGCCGCGAGGGATTCGTCCCCGTGCAGCGGACCACGTTGTATTCGGTTCAGGTGAAAAGGGATCAGGAGTCAGGGATCGGGGATCAGTCTCCAACCTTTTGAAAAGGGATCAGGAGTCAGGGATCGGGGATCAGATTCCAACCTTTTGAAAAGGGATCAGGAGTCAGGG
>JAAFHI010000011.1 GCA_013298335.1 Actinomycetota bacterium | reverse complement strand
GCAGTCTTCCTCAACGATGGCGGCCACCGCCGCCGCCGCCCGTTTGCGTGCCGCCGGTCACGACGTTATCGACCTCGGCGCGGGCGAACCGGATTTCGACACACCGTCCAACATCACGGCTGCCGCCATCGCCGCGCTCAACGCGGGAAAGACGCGCTACACGCCCGCCCCCGGCACCGCCGAATTGAAGAAAGCCGTCGCGGACTACATCGAACGCGAAACCAGTACGCGCTACGCCCCGAACCAGATCATCATCTCGGCGGGCGGCAAGCAAACGCTCTTCAACGCGATGGTGTCGCTCGTCAATCCGGGCGACGAAGTCATCATTGCCGCGCCCTACTGGGTGACGTTTCCCGAAATCGTCGCCTTCTGCGGCGGCAAAAGCGTGATTATCGACACCGAACCGACCGATTTCCGGCTCACCGCCGACGCGGTCGAACGCGCCATCACGCCGAAAACGAAACTCGTCATCGTGAATTCACCGAGCAATCCGTCGGGCGCGGTGATTCCGGCGGATGAAATCCGAAAGATCGCCGAACTCGTCGCCGCGCGTGGCCTCTGGCTGATCTCGGACGAGTGCTACTACCGATTCACTTACGATCCGTTCCGGCCCTTTTCGGCGGCGAGCCTGCCGGACGAACTCCGCGCGCGGACGCTCGTATCCGGTTCCTTTTCAAAGACCTACGCAATGACCGGCTGGCGCGTGGGCTACGCGCTGGCAGATGCCGACTGGGTTTCCGAAATGACGAAAGTACAAAGTCATTCGACCTCGAACCCGACGACGTTCTGTCAGTACGGCGCGGTTGAAGCCGCCAGCGGTCCGCAGGAATCGGTCGCGGGGATGCTCGCCGAATACCGCAAGCGGCGCGACTGGCTGATTCCGGCGCTCAACGAACTTCCCGGCGTCACCTGCCGTATGCCCGAAGGCGCGTTTTATGCGTTTCCGAACATCAAGCAGGTTCTTGAAGCGTCAGGGTTGACGGACGGCCAGTTCGCGCAACGTCTTCTGGAAGAAGCACATGTCGTCGTGACGCCGGGTTCGGCGTTTGGAACCGACGGCTACCTTCGGATTTCCTACGCCAACTCGATTGAAAACATCAGCCGCGGCGTGGAGAAGATGAAACAGCTCATCCAAACCGTTACCGGCTGATCTTTTGCGGCACCGGGGACACAACAACATGAAGTCAATGGGCTGGATCAGGAAGACGCTCATCGGCATAGTCGGCACACTGGCGATCGCGATTGCGGTCGCCTTTTACATTGGGGTCTATCGCGTGGCCCCGCCGATTATCCTCCATCCGTTCCGGCCCGACCGGGCCGTCGCCTGCAACGACACACCCGAACGGCATCATTTGAAGGCCGACCGCTTCGATTTCAAGACCGAGGAAGGATTTGAACTGAAAGGCTGGTTTGTCCACGCCCAGGCCGGACGCAAACCACGCGGCACGGTTGTCTGCCTGCACGGCATCGGCGGCTGCAAGGAACCGCTCTTCGGCGACGCGGAAATGCTGGCGAGTCAGGGGTTTAACGCGATTCTCTACGATGCGCGGGCGCAGGGCGAAAGCGGCGGGGAGAACTGCACCTACGGCTATTTCGAATCGCGCGATCTCTCCCGCGCGCTCGACGAGGCGGTCAAACGGCACGGCGCGGCGGAGCCGTTCGGCGTCTGGGGCGGGTCGTTCGGCGGCGCGGTCGCATTGCAGGCGCTCGCGCGCGAACCCCGGCTGAAGTTCGGCATCGTGGTCAGTACGTTTGCGACGCTCCGGGAAATCGTCGGCGATTACCTCTTCATCAACACGGGCGTCCGGGCGAATTTCATTGCGAATCTCGCCCTCGACCACGCCGGAGGCATTGCCGGATTTCCGCCGGACGACGTGGCCCCCGCCGAAGCGGCGAAACGCATCACGCAGCCGGTCCTGCTGATTCACGGCGCTGACGACCGGAATATATCCATTGACTACGGGAAGCGAATCTTCGCCAACCTCGCCTCGCAGAAAAAGACGTGGTATCCGGTCAAGGGCGCCGATCACTTCAACGTCTGGGAAAAGGGCGGCGCGGAATACGAGCGGCACATTCTGGGATTTCTCAAAGAGGTTTCCCCTTAAAAAGTTCGGGCGGGCGAAAGGCATGTAATGAGCATTTTCATCATTTCGGTCATCTCGGCGATCATTCTGGCGGCCATCCTCTATTTCGCGGCCTTCCACGTCAGTCCGTGGATCCTCCTCACGCCGTTTCGGTCGCCGCGCATCGACCCGACCTCGACGCCGGAGCGCCATCTCCTGCGGGCCGATCCGTTCGATTTTCATACCGATGACGGATTTCTGATTCGGGGACTGTTCGTCCACGCCGAGGGCGAACAGCGCGCGCGCGGCACGGTTTTCTGCCTGCACGGCATCGGAAGCTGCAAGGAGCAATTGCTCGGCGACGCCAAAATCCTTTCGAATCAGGGATTTCACGTCATCCTCCACGATTTCCGCGGACAGGGAAAAAGCGAGGGGAAGTACTGCACCTACGGTCATCTTGAAACCCGCGACCTGCGCCGCGCGCTCGACGTGGCGCTGGAACGGTTCAGCGCCATCGGGCCGTTCGGCGTGTTCGGCGAGTCATACGGCGGGGCGGTCGCGTTGCAGGCGCTCGCGCGGGAAACCAGGCTGACGTTCGGCATCGTGCTCTGTACCTTCGCGTCGCTGCGGGAAATTTCCATCGACTACGTCCGGCTCTACACCGGATTCCGCTTCCCGTCGTTCACGAATTTCGTCCTCAACCGCGCGGGCCGACAGGCGGGGTTCGCCCCCGACGCCATCGCTCCCGCGGAAGACGCCCGGACCGTCACCCAGCCGATCCTGTTGATCCACGGTACCGCCGACCGGAATATCGCGGTTGCCTACGGTGAGCGCATCTTTGCTAATCTGGCGTCGCCGATGAAAACGTGGTTCGCCGTCACCGGCGCGGATCATTACAACGTCCGCGAGAAAGCCGGGGCAGACTACAAACGGCACATTCTGGAATTTCTGAACCGGGTTTCACCGTAAAAATGCCGACCGTCTCCAGAGTCGGCGAAACAGTTTCCACGCATGTATATTAGGATCGCGCGCGTACGATGTACCGCCCGTGAAAGTTTCGCGAATCGAACCTGTCAGGCTTGAAACTGGTTGTTGAGCGGTGATTCTTCCAGGATTCACCACGAACAAAAAACGATAACCGTTCAGCCGACCGCCTTCTTCCCTGCCCTCAAGGACAGGGCTAGTTGAAAAAAGCCTCGTGAACGAGGCTCAACACTTATTTTTCCAACAACTTAGCCCCGTTTATGGGGCTTGAAGCGAATAGCCCTTTCCTTGAAGGCAGGGCGACACCCGACGGCTGAATAGTTATGGAAAATGTTCCCGTAACCCACACAATCGAAATCGCACGCCTCGCGCAGCAACTCGACAAGACCTTTTCCGGCGACGCATGGTACGGTCCGCCGCTTGAAGCCGCGCTTTCCGGCATTACCGCCGAGCAGGCGGCGACCAGCGCGGTGGTTGGCGCGCACGGCATCTGGGAAATTCTGCTCCACCTGAGCGCGTGGGAAGGCGCGGCGCTGCACCGGCTGACTTCGGGCTATGTGTCGCTGCCGCAGGAAGGCGACTGGCCGGAAATCAGCGAACCGACCGAAACCGATTGGGCGCTGGCGAAGGAATGGGTGTTCATGCGCCACCGGGAACTGGTCGAATGCGTCGCGAATCTCCCGGAAAGCCGCCTCGACGAGCGCCTCGGCCAGCAGCGCGTGCTCGAAACGGGAGGCGGCGTGACGGTCGCGGAGACCATCCACGGCGTCATTCAGCACAACGTCTACCACATCGGACAGATCGTCATTCTCAAGAAACACTTCCAAAACTGATGCTGAAGTTCCTCAAACCCGATTCCGACCGCACCGCCGCCGCGCCGGCGACGCATCGCGGTCCGGAAACCGAAGCCGCCCTCACCGATACGTTCGAGCAGTACCGCCGCCCGCATGCCATTCGCATCGCGGAAGTCGCCGAGGAACTCGCGACCATTTTCGGCTTTGAAGATACCGCGCGACACGATATCCGGCAGGCGGCGCTGCTCCACGACGTCGGCGAACGGCAGCTCAACCTGCATTTTCTGCGGATGGAACGTCCGCTGACCTTCCTCGAACGCCAGGAATTGTGGCGGCATCCCGTTGTCGGAGAACAGTTTGCGATTCAGAGCGGCTATTCCGAGGCGGTCGCGCTGCTCATTCGCTGGCATCACGAAAACTGGGACGGCTTCGGGTATCCCGACGGGCTGCGCGGCGAAGCGATTCCGCTCGCGGCGCGCATCCTGCGCGTGGCGGATGCGTGGTGTGCGCTGACGGCGGAACGTCCGCACCGCCCGGCCTACAGTGCAATCGAAGCCGCCGAAACGTTGAAACGGATGGCCGGATTCGAGCTCGACCCACTCGTGACCGCGCGCCTGCTCGCCCACCCGGACGTCCGCGAGATGCTTCGCGCCGAGACCGAGCCGCCCGTCGAGGAGCCCATCGCAACCATCGAACCCGAAATCCCGGCAACGGTGTCGTTCACGGAAGCCATTCCGCCGTCCGCCGAATCCGTCGAATCCGTGGAAATGGTTGATAAAATTGAAACTCCGGTCATTTTCGCCGAACCGGAATTCCCCGACGCACGGGACATTCACCCGCCCGCCGGAACGGTTTTCGACACCGTCCAGGAACTTTCCCGCGAACCGGTCGCCCTTCCGGCGATTCTCCCGGTCGAATACGTCGGGCCGCTCACCCCATCCGAACCTGTCCCGCTTCCAGAAATCACCATGACTGAAACTTCGATCACCGAACTGCCGCAGCCGCCGACTCCGGAAATCACTCCGCCATCCTCCCCGACCGAACTTCCGACCCCGGCTGCCCCGGAAATTGAACCGCCATCCACGCCGACTGAACTCCCGAGTCCGGTCACCCCGGAAATCGTCCCTTCGCCCGCCGAACCTGCCTACCAGCCGGCTCCGGAGATTCCCACCCCGGAACACGCGCCGAAGGAAATCCCGGACCCCCAGATACCTGAAATTGCGCCTGAAGTTCCGAATCTCCCGTCCGAACCGATGCCGGAAATCGGCCCCGACACCACGCCCGCCGAAGTCCCGGCCCCCGGAGGTGACCCGTCGTGGACCGTCTAACGGCGTTTGAAGTCGCGGTGCTGCGCGAACTTCCCTTCAAAAGCATTGCCCTGCCCTTCGGCGGCAACGGCCATCTCGGGTGGCGGCTGAAAATGCTCGGCAAGCAGATTCATACCAACGACATCCGGCAGGCCGAGACCTGCCAGTCCATCGCGCTGGTTGAAAACAACGGGTTTGTGCTCGGGGCGTCGCAGATCGACGCCCTGCTTTCCGCCGCGCGCGACGCCTCCGAAGATGAAACACTGGACGTCAACGCGGGCCTCGGTCCGTGGTTCACGCCGACGGAAGCCCGCTGGATGGAAGGGTTTCGGCGCGCCGTGCTGATGAATTCGGACCGGATTCTTCAGGCGCTCGCGATGTCGCTCGGCCTGCGACTCGGCGATTACTGGCTGTCGTTTGACGATGAAGCCAAGGCGCTCCGCCCGTCGCTGGAAGAAGCCGCCATCGAACTCTCGACCCGCCTCAATCTCGCCGTCGACAACCACCAGACGAACACGGCGGCCTGCATGGACCCCAGGAATTTCGTGGTTCAGGCGCAGGCCGACCTGGTGTACGTCGCCCTGCCCGGCATTACGCCCGCAAATCCTTCAGCCACTTCAAGTTGGCGCGAAATCTGGGCCAGCGGCGAACCCGACGCCCCGGCGCGCCTCGCCAAACAGCAGCACGGGACCTTCGGTGGCCGCTTTCTTTCCCGGACGGAATACAAAACCGCCGTCAAAAAATTCTTCAACCGGCTGCGCCATTTTTCGCAGTGGTCCGTCTCGATGACCGACCGGCATCCGCTTTCGCCGGAAGAACTTGGTGATTTGCTGAAGGAGATGCGTCCGGTGACGAAAACCTATTCAAAAGACGTGTCGGAATGCCCGCCGGGCGGCGTGGAACACATCGTCGTGTTTTAAAAAAGGATGAAGGATGAAGGATTGGTCCGTTTGAGACTTTTTCCGTCAATCAATTTTTTCAAAATTCAGCCGTTTTTTTTCATCCCTCATCCTTCATCCCTCATCCTTTTCTTCATCCTTCCGCCTTCATCCTTCATCCTTTTCTTACATGATTTCCCGCGCATTCCCCACGCGCCGGGTGATGCGCTCGCCGTCGAGATATTCGAGAATCGGGATCGCGTATTTCCGCGACAGGCCGAATTTTTCCTTGAACACCGCCACGTCGAGCGTCGGGTTCGTGGCCTTGAGGGCGCGGATGTCGGCAACGAGCGTCTCGACGACCTCGGCGTGCAGGATGAAGTCGCCCGCGCGAACCAGTCGCTTCTCGTTGATTAATAAGAAGACGACGGGTTTTGCCTGCGCTTCCTTGACCTTGAGCAGTTCGTAGACCTCGGCGGCGGTCAATGCCGTCAGTCCGGCGGTTTTGAAGGCGTTTTCGAGCTTCGTCTTGAGCGCGGCGGCCTCGCCTGCGGCTTCCGGACGAAAACTCGCCAGCCGCAGCACCTCCCCGTCAGCCACGACCCGCTTTTCGGCGACCGCCGCTTCGACCGCCGCCCGGAAAACCTCGACCGGCAGGCGCGCGCCGAGCGATTCGCGAACTTCCTCGCGCGGCGCGCCGGGACGCATGGGTTGGCGCGAGTGAAAATTGTGCAGAAACCGCTTGATCCGCTCCTGAACCGCGACGAACGCGGCCTGCCGGATGACCCGTTTCGGCGACACCGCGTCGAGCACGACCACTTTCCCCGCCTTCTTCAAGCCTTCGACCAGTTTTTCGATATCGGAATCCCCCGCGCCGGTCAGCCGGGCGAGTTCGGCGAAGGTCGCGCCGGGCTGGTCGGCCCGTTCGACGAACGCGGCGAGCCGGTCGGACGCGCTGGCTGCCTCCAATTCGTTCAGAAAATTGATGATACGGGTGTCCGACTTGCGATGGCGTACCGGGTGCGCGTCAAGCACGGCCCCGCCCGCGATGGTCATCTGCGGCGAATAGCTCCGCAAAATGAACCGGTCGCCCGGCAGGGCAAGCACCGGAGTTTCGAGGCGAAGCTGGGCAAAGCCGCTTTCCCCCGGCACGAGGTGGTCGCCCCCGCCGAGCAGCGCCGCGCGGGCCATCACCTCGCTTGTGCCGTGGTGCAGCCGGACGCGGGCGCGGTCCTTCAACGGTTTTTCAGCCGACGAAAGCAGTTCCAGCCGGACGTCGAGCATCGAGGTCGCCTCGAAACGTCCGGCGGGGACGACCACCTGCCCACGTTCGATGTCGGAGGTTTCCAGTCCGGCGAGGTTGAGCGCCGCGCGCTGACCGGCGACGGCGACATCCAGCGTACTGCCGTGGGCTTCGATGCCGCGGACCCGCGACCGCCGTTCGGCAGGGAGAATTTCAACCTCGTCGCCGGTGCGGAACGTCCCGGCGATCATCGTGCCGGTGACGACCGTCCCGAACCCGCGGACGGTAAAAACCCGATCCACCGGCAGACGCGGCGGCAGGTCGGTTTTCTTCTCGGTCGCGCCCGCGGCGGCCTCGTTCAGTGCCTTCAAAACCTCCGGCAATCCCGCGCCGGACTTCACGCTGACCGGGATGATCGGCTTCCCTTCCAGAAACGAGCCGTCGAGAAATTCCTCGACATCGCCCGTAACCAGTTCCAGCCAATCGGGTTCCACCAAGTCGGCCTTCGTCAGCACGGTGAATCCGGTCGGAATTTTCAACAGCCGACAGATATCCAGATGCTCGCGCGTCTGCGGCATCACGCCTTCGTCGGCGGCGATGACGAGCATCACGAGGTCGAGGCCGTGCGCCCCGGCGAGCATGTTTTTGATGAAGCGTTCGTGGCCTGGAACGTCCACGAACCCGAACCGGCAGTCATCGGTGGTGAGATTGGCAAACCCGATATCAATCGTGATGCCGCGCTGTTTCTCTTCCTTCAGCCGGTCGGCGTCGATGCCGGTCAGGGCCTTCACGAGCGAGGTTTTCCCGTGATCGATATGGCCCGCCGTGCCGACGATGATGTTTTTCATGGAGAAAAGGTGTCAGGTGTCGGGTGTCGGGTGTCAGGTCAAACAAAAGGTTTCAGGTGTCGGGTATCGGGTTTCAGGTTAAAAAACCTCAAACATGATTTGTGAGACCTGTAACCGGTCATCGGCTACAAAATCACTGTTCCAAATGCTTTACCTGATACCCGAAGCCCGATACCCGACACCTTTTCAGTTTTCATTCACCCACGACTTGAAGACCGCGCGGGTCGTCTCGGCGACGTCCTTGATCGGGCGGACCTGAAATTCGAGGTTGCCACCATCCTGGAGCGTCAGCGAGAACTCGCGCAGTTTGGCGCGCCGCATGACGTGGATTTTCACCGTTTCGCCCGGTTTGCGGTTGCGGAGCAGACGCGGAAGCGTGGCGGTGTTGGCCTGTTCGCCGTCGAAGGCCACGAGAATGTCGCCCTTGTCGAGTCCGGCCTTGAAAGCCGCCTCGCCGGGGATGACGTTCGAAAGAACCGTCTGCTTTTCATCGCCGGAAAGTTCCACGCCGAGGGAGACGGCGGGTTTGCCGGGCGTCCGGACTTCCGCGAGTTCGAGGCCGACGACGTTCAGATAGTCGGCGTAGGGCAGTTCTTCCAGCCCATAGACGTACCGGTTGAAAAAGTCCTTGTAGTCCGCGCCGGTAATCGTCTCGACCGCCTTTTGAATGCCGTCTTCGGGGTAGCCGACGCCCTTTTTGGCGTAGGTGTCGTTCAGATAGCGCATTACGTCGTCGAGCGATTTCGCGTTGTTCGTCTTGCGGCGGATGTCCATGTCGAGCATCAGGCCGAGCAGCGAACCCTTTGTATAGAAGTCAGTTACGACGTTGCGGCTGTCGTCCGGCGTGAGCCAGCCGTCAAAACTCGCCTGCGCGGCGGAGGTGACTTTCCGGCCCGGCGTCCGCTGCTGCGTGTTGATGCCGCCGGACAACGCTGTCAGGTAGTCCTTCTGGCTGTAAATGCCCGCCCGCTTGCAGATGAGGTCGTCGTAGTAGCTCGTGATGCCTTCCGCGACCCACAGATTCCGGGTGAACACTTCCCGGCTGTAGTCGAACGGTCCGAGGACCGCCGGACGGATGCGCTTGACGTTCCAGACGTGGAAAAACTCGTGCGACGCGAGCGCGTAAAACCGGTTGAGCGCCGTCGCATCGTCGAACGTCGCGGCGGGAAACGTGAGCGAAGTCGAATTGAGGTGCTCAACGCCGTGGTAGCGACCGCCGGGAATCGAGTGGCAGACGAACCAGTACTCGTCGAACGGGGCCGTGCCGCCGAACATTTTCACCGCCTCGGCGACGATTTTGCGGACGTTCTCGGCAAGTTTGTCCTTGGCGTAGTCCACCGGGCCCTGAATCGCCAGATGGTACTTCGTTCCGGCATGTTCGAACGGAATGTCGGTGAGCGTCGGGCTGAAGATCGCGGGCGCGTCGGCCAGCGTGTCGTAGTCGGGCGCTTCGAAGACGAACGGATCGGCGACTTTTTTCAATCCGTAGGCGTACTTCCAGCCGGCAGGCACGTTGATCGAAATCCGGCCCGGAAGTTCTTTGTGACCAACGACATACATCAGGAGATTGGTGCCGTTCCAGTAGAGTTCGTCCTCGTTCCAGAGGGTCGAACCGGCGTCGAGGACGTTGGCGTAGTACTTGTACTTCACCGAAATCCGCTTCGCCTTGCCGCGCGTCACCCGCCAGGTGTTCTTGTCGATTTTCTCGAAATCGAGCGGCGCGCCCGTGTCGTCGAACGCGCCGAATTCCTGGATGTTGCGGGCGTAGTTCTGAAGCAGATAGCGCCCGGGCCGCCACGCGGGGATGGCGAAATCGACGGTTTTGTCCCTGGCGTCGGGCGCGTGGGAAACCGTCACCTCGATGAGGTGCGAGTTCGACGCGCCCGGCGTCAACGTGTAGGCAACGGGTTCAGCCGCTTTGGCCGCCATCGTCAGCACTCCCAGAAAAAACATCAAACGCAAGGACGCAAGGACGCCAAGACGCAAGGAATGTACATTCCCCACGTCTTTGCGTCCTTGCGTCTTCGCGCCTTTGCGCTCGAAGAAAAAGCAACTACTCATCAATTTGAGCCTTTTGGAGCTTGCCGCTGTAGTCAATATAGAGCGACTTCCACTCGGTAAAGATGTCGAAGGATTCGATGCCGCCCTCGCGATGACCGTTCCCGGTGCCCTTCGTGCCGCCGAACGGCAGATGGACTTCGGCCCCGATGGTCGGCGCGTTGACGTAGCAGATGCCGGTCTGGAGATCGCGCATCGCCGTGAACGCCCGGTTGACGTCCGCCGTGTAGATCGACGCCGACAGGCCGTAGCCGACGTTGTTGGCGATGTCGATGGCATTTTCGAAGTCGTTGGCGGTGATGATCGCCGTCACCGGTCCGAAGATTTCTTCCTGCGCGATGGTCGCGTTCGGCGAGACGTCGCCGAAAATGGTCGGCGCGATGAACCAGCCGTGCTTGTGGTCGCCCTCGGTCAGCCGTTCGCCGCCGCAGAGGAGCTTGGCCTTGTCCTTGGTCTTGCCGATCTCGATGTAGTTGAGAATCTTCAGCATCTGCTTTTCGTTGATGACCGGCCCGACTTCGTTCTTTTCGTCGAGGCCCGGACCGACTTTCAGCGTCTTCGCCCGTTCGACCAGCAGCGCGGTGAATTTCTTCACGACCTTCTTGTGAACGATCAGCCGCGAGGAGGCCGTGCAGCGCTGTCCCGACGTACCGAACGCGCCCCAGAGCGCGCCGTCCACCGCGAGGTCGAGGTCGGCGTCTTCCATGACGATGATGCAGTTCTTGCCGCCCATTTCGAGGCTGCACCGCTTGCCTTCGGCGGCGGCCTGCGTCGAGATGGCGCGTCCGGTCTGCGTTGAACCCGTGAACGAAACCACCCGCACCGTTGGATGCGTGACGAGCGGCGAGCCGGCGGTCGCGCCGAAGCCGGTCACCATATTGACGACGCCCGCCGGAAGTCCGGCTTCCTCAAAAGCTTTCACGAAGTTGACGACCGACAGCGGGGTGTCTTCCGCCGGCTTGATGACGACCGTGTTGCCGCTCAGGATGGCCGGAAGAATCTTCCACGACGGAATCGCGATCGGGAAATTCCACGGCGTGATGAGGCCGCAGACGCCGACCGAGTCGCGGACCGACATCGCGAACTTGTTCTTGAGTTCCGAAGTCGTCGTGTGACCGTAGAGCCGTCGCCCCTCGCCCGCCACGAAATGGGCCATGTCGATGGCTTCCTGGGTGTCGCCGCGCGTTTCCTTGAGCATCTTGCCCATTTCGCGGGTCATGTCGGCGGAAATTTCTTCCTTGCGACGGGTCAGGATTTCCGCCACGCGCAGCACGTAGTCGGCGCGTTTCGGCGCGGGCACGAGCCGCCATTCGGGATAGGCCGCGCGGGCGGCGGCCACCGCCGCGTCAACGTCTTCGGCGTTTGAATCCTGAAATACGCCGACCACGTCGCGGGTGTCCGCCGGATTGCGGTTCTCAAAGGTCTTGCCGCTCGCCGACGCGACCCACTGACCATTGATGTAATTGTTGTAAACAGTTGGCTTGCTGGGTTTGACGGCCTTTGCCGCCGCCTTTTTGGGGGTTGCCTTGGTGGATTTCGCCATGAGTCCTCTGGGTAAGAAAAGAAAGGTATGAAGTACGGTACAAAACGGACGCGGCGCGCGGTGCTAACGACGCGCGCCGGGTAAGATCAGTCCGGGCGCGGCCGCCGGTTTCGGCGGCAGGTTATGACAGCCCGCGCAGGGGAACTTTTCGTCCATCCACTTCTGGGGATGATTCGGTTTGAGGCGCTGGGCCTCGATGGCCCCGGTTTTGGGGTCGTGACAGGAAAGACATGACGCCCGCCGATCCTTGACCGGCGTGTCGGGCTTTTCTTTGGTGATGTTGCACGACGCGGAAACCGGTTTCGGATGTTTGCCCGTCCGTGACAGGGCAAACAAACCAACCACGACGACCACGATGACGACGATGAAAAAAGCGTCGCGCTTTTGAAAACGAAGTGCCATGAAGTGTACGAAACGAAGGAAAGACGATGCGGGATGGTACTGAATGAACTCCCGCGAAGCTAACAAGCGTCGTCCGGAGTGTCAAGAAACGCAGTCCGTATGGTAGGCTCGCCACCGATTCCACTTTCCTTTTCGAGAAGGTCGCCCGGAGGACTCCCGCCATGCCAGCCGCCGTTTCCCCTGTCGTCTCGACCTCGCCCCTCGTGAAAACCTACACGCTCGAAGAATTCTGGGAATTGCCGGAACCGCCGGACCATTCGAAGTACGAACTCATTTCCGGAGTCCTTTACATGGCCCCACCGCCCGAATATCGCCACGATTCGATTGCCGCCCGATTGAATCGCCTGCTGACGAAACATCTGCTCGCCACTGGCGATTCCGGCAATATCTATATTGCTCGGGCTGCCATCTGGACTTCACCGAACAACTATCTCGAGCCGGATGTTTTTTATGTCTCCACCGAACTCGAAATGACTTTTGACCAAAGTCGCCGCACATCCGCGGACCTTGTCATCGAAATTCTTTCGCCGGGGACCGCGCTTTATGACCGGAATACCAAGTCCGACACTTATGGCGCGCTCGGCGTGAAGGAACTCTGGCTGGTGGACGGGGTCGCGCAAACCGTCGAAGTCCGCTATCAAACCGGGAACGGTTTCGGCGAACGGGAAGTCTTTTCCGAGTCCGAAAGCATCGTTTCGCGGATTTTCCCGACGCTCGCCCTGACCGGGCGTGACATTTTCGACTAATTTTTGGGAGTCAGCAGCCATGTCCAGCGCCGTTTCGGAACTCTCGTCCCCGACGCCCGCCGCTTCCGGTTCGTCCGCCGTCGCCAACCGGGTGGCGTGGGGTCTCGCCGCCCTGCTCGGCGTGGTTTTACTGGTCGCCGGTGTCTTGAAAACCATTGAGCCATTTGACTTTGTCCGCCAGATTGCGAGTTTTCAGATGCTTCCGAAATCCCTGCATATTCCCGCCGCGTGGTTTTTCCTGATCGTCGAATGCGGCCTCGGCGCGGCGCTCGTCATCGGCTACCAACTGCGCTGGACGCTCATCGCCTCCGCCGCGCTGACGCTCCTCTTCATGGGCGCGCTTGGTTACGTGAAAGTCGCCGGGATTCCGGTCGAGGACTGCGGCTGCTTCGGTTCGCAGGTCAAACGCAGCCCGAACGCCGCCCTGATCGAAGACGGGTTGATGCTCGCCGCCGCCATCGGCGCGTTTTTCCTCCTCGGACGCTCGAAGGTCGCGGGGATGGGCGGCAGGTGGCGCGTGGGTATCGTGACGCTGTTCGCCGCGTTCGGCCTCTTCACCCCGCTCGCGTTCGGGTTTCCGGTCGCCGGGGGCAATGAATTCCAGAATGTCAAAATTGAAGGGCTGACGGTCGATCTGACGAAGGGCGAACACCTGGTGGTGCTGATGGATACCGAATGTTCGCACTGCCAGGAAAACACCCCGAAAATCAGCGGACTCGTCGGCGTGAAAGGGCTGCCGCCCGTGGTTGCGCTCTGTTCGAACGAAGAATGGCGGCGGAAGTTTTTCACCCAGCGGTACGGCGCGAAATTTCCCATCGGCCAGATTTCGAAGGACGATTTCAAACGCCTGATGGCCGATGGCGACACGCCGCGCATCATGCTCGTGAAAAACGGACGGACGATCAAAGCCTGGAACGTCGAACCGCCGACCGCGGACGACGTCCGGAAAGCACGCCAGTGAGCTTTATTTTCGATTTTTGATTGGAGATTTTCGATTCCGGAGCGCCGATTCGGCGATTGAATGAATCCGAACCGACCGTTTCTCCCGAACCAATCGAAAATCGTCAATCTCGAATCTTCAATTTGAAATCTTCAATCCCCAGAGGTTGCCATGAAACGCACGATCATTCTCTCGCTCGCGCTCGCCGGACTCGTCGGCGCGGGCTGTACCGCTTCAGCCGAAGGACCGAAAACGATGGAACCCGTTGCCGCCAATCCGAATCCCACGCCGGGATGCCCCACCGCCCTCGACTTCAAGGTCAAGAACATCGACGGCAAGGACGTGAACCTTTGCGACTACAAGGGCAAGGTCGTCCTGATCGTCAACGTCGCGTCGAAATGCGGCTATACGCCTCAGTACAAAGGACTTGAGGAACTCAACAAGAAATATCACGACCAGGGCCTGCGCATTCTCGGCTTCCCCGCCAACGATTTCGGATCGCAGGAACCGGGTAGCGACACGGAAATCAAGACCTTCTGCACGACCAGTTACAACGTGACCTTCGACATGTTCTCGAAAATCACGGTCAAGGGCGCGGGCAAGCACCCGCTCTACCAGTTCCTCACGGCGGGCGGCGGCGATGCGGCGCTGGCGGGCGAAGTGAAGTGGAACTTTCAGAAGTACCTCGTGAACAAGGACGGAAAGCTCATCCAGGTCTTCAAGTCGGGCGATGAACCGATGGGACCGGCGGTGACGGCGGCGGTCGAGTCGGCGCTCAAGTAAATCGCCGGACAGCTTCCGGCACAGAAGAAAGGCGGCGCGAGGAACATTCCCTGCGCCGCCTTTCATTTTGGAGAATCAGTGTCGTTTACCGGTGGCCGTGGCGATGGTGGCGGTGTTTCCACCGATTGCCGTTCCCGTTTCCCTGGCCGTTTCCGCGATTTCGGTTTCTCCATTTGCCGTTGCGGGCATCATGGCCGTTGACGAATTTCCGGGATTTCCGCTCGTCGCGGCGAGTATTGCCGCCGGAATTCCCCGGTTTGCCATTTCCATTTCCGTGACCGTTTCCGTGACCGTTTCCATGGCCCTTCCCCTGCGCGGCCACATCCAGCGGCGTCATGGCTAACAGCGCCATAACCAGCAACCCGGAGGCAAATGCGATGATTTTCTTGAGGTTCATCGAATCAATCCCTTCTCTCTGAAATTGAAATTGGGTGTATCGCGAAAAAGGGATGCGGATTGCCCGGCAAGGGTTATTGCAAGCCGCTGCGAAATTACGGCTTGGCTTTCGCCCGCGACTCCTCGAAATATCCCTGAATTTCCCGACGAACTTCTTCAAGCGGTTTCGGTCCCAGCGTCGTTCCGCCGGTCGGCGGATTCGTCCGCCAGGCTTCGACGGTGTCGGCGGACATGAGAAATTGTCCGTATTGCCAGTTGAAAGTGCGGAAAAGCGTTTGATCGCGGATGAGAAACACCAACATTTCCTGCTGCGCCACGTAGCCGTCGGTCGCGCAATAGACATTGCTGCCCGACCATACTTTCAGTTCCCTCTGGCGCGGATCGCCGTAAATCACCTCGACGACGTCGAGCGTGGCAATCTGGCTGTAGGTCGGATGGCGAATTTTCTTGACCTCGCGCACTCGCACCCGGGCGATGAAATCCGCCCCGAGGGTCAACTCGCGGGCATCCATCACACGCATTCGGCACTGGGCGGTCGCCGGTAGTGAAAAGACGGGGGAAAGAACCGAAAAAAGACAGACAATCAGGATCAATCGCATGCGAGGTGAATTCACCGTTCTTTATTATCGAATTCAGTTGGCGGGATTGTACAAGCGGGGCATTGTACAGAAAAAAGCGTGATTGGGAAGCCGCGAAATCGTTTCCACCGACCGGTGGCGGCTTGCGCGCTTCGTCGGGTTTCCACCATAGTAGGCGGTTCAGATACCACGTTTTCCTCCTTTGCGAGGCCTTTCCGAAACGATTCCATGTCATTCGCCGTCCACACCTCCCCATTTACCGAAGCCAGCGCCCTGCGGGGAATCGCATTTCTCGAATGTATCGAGCCGACCTGCGGCGCGACCTACGACACGGGCGACAAGCATTACACATGTGAAAAGTGTGGCGGCCTGCTCGACGTGAAGTACCACTGGAAATCCGGGATGCTCGAAGGGTTTCGAAAGGTGTTCGACGAGCGAAGAAACTCCAATAATCCGTTAAACGTGAGCGGTGTCTGGCGGTTCCGGGAACTGTTGCCCTTTTTCACCTCGACCGAGCAGATCGTGACGCTGCTCGAAGGCAACACGCCGCTGTGGGATGCCCCGCGCAGCGCCGCCTACGCCGGAATGAAGCGGCTCACCTTCAAACATCAGGGGATGAACCCGACCGGGTCGTTCAAGGACAACGGCATGACGACCGGGGTCACGCAGGGCCGGCGGCTCGGCGCGAAGGCCGTCGCCTGCGCCAGTACCGGCAATACGTCGGCATCGATGGCGGCTTTCGCGGCGCGCGCCGGGATGCGCGGCATCGTCTTCATTCCGGGCGGGCAGATTGCCTACGGAAAACTGTCACAGAGCCTCGATTACGGCGCGGTGACGCTGCAAATCGACGGGAATTTCGACGATGCGATGCGGATTGTCCGCGACATCGCCCGCGCGACCGACATCTACCTGCTCAATTCGGTCAATCCCTTCCGGCTCGAAGGTCAGAAGACCATCGGCATCGAAATGCTCCAGCAGCGCGGCTGGAAGGTCCCGGACCGGGTGGTCGTCCCCGGCGGCAACCTCGGGAACTGCTCCGCGCTCGGCAAGGGGTTCAAGGAACTGCTCGACAACGGTCTCATCGACCGGCTGCCGAAGCTGACGGTGGT
>JAAFHI010000788.1 GCA_013298335.1 Actinomycetota bacterium | reverse complement strand
ACCCCCAGCGCATCAGCTACACCAAATGGATTTCCATTACGGTGGTCTGGGCGACGTTCTTCTTTCTCACCAACCTCGGCGCGCTGACGCTCGCCGCCCGTGCGATTTCCGCCGAATTTCATCTGGTTCTCGGACGGGTCGGCGTCGGATTCGGCCTCTACGCCGGGACCGCCATCGTCTTCGCCATCGTCGTCGGCACGCTCAACCGTTTTCTCGACCCGGACGGCGTGAAACGCGCCACCCGCAACCGGGCGATTCAGGAAAAGTATTCGGGAAAGATTCCGACCTTCGTTTCCCTGCCGGGCAGCTTCGGGTCGGCGGTGGCCTTCTGCCTGCTCACCGCGCTGGCGCTGACGCTCGCCGGGACGCCCGTTCCCGCGCTGGTCGTGCTGGTCGGCGCGGTCTTCAACCTGCCGACAGCCTTCGTCGGGGCCTTCATCACCGGGCTGGTCTTGAAACGGATGCAGGCGAAACGCGCGGCGGCGTAGGGAACGGGGATGGGGGATAGGGCATGGGGGATGGTGTTCAGCCGCAACCCGTAAAGCCTCCGCGCATTTACGCGGATTTCAACGGTATCTGCTCATCGCCGCGAAATCCGGAAAAGGATGTCGTGGTGCTCGACACGAGGGGAACGCTGTGCGGACTGGCCGACGCCGGGATCGTGCTTGAGGAAGGTCTACGTCTGACGATCTGGAGCGATTCCGACGAAAACGAGGACCTGGAAGCCGACGTGGTGGTGTACTACCACGACAAGAAAAATTCCTGGGTCGGAGAGGTCATCGACGATTTCAGACATGTGCCGGCATTGAACGAGAAATCTCTGCCGCTGGTATGCGTCGCCTGCCGTTTCAACTTTGAGGAATTGATTGTCCGCCACGGGCTGAACGGGTCCACCGACTGCCCCGAATGCGGCGTCCCGGCGTGGCGACCGATTCTGCCGCCCGCACGATAGACCGCGCGGAAATCGGTCGGACCAGACCACATGTAATAAAAGGATCGCGCGCGTACGATGAATGGCCCTTCAAAGTTCCTATGGCTCACGCCATAGGCTAACGATCTTTCGAACGCTCCGCGCTCTTCAAACCTCCGAAAAGCGTCCGGGTTCTTCGACTCCCAAGACTCCCAAGACCCTCAAGACTCCCAAGACTGTCTTCACTCTCCTATTTCAATCGTCAGACTTCCCGCCACCTTCGTCCGGAAGCGGGCGAGGTCGGATGACGGGATCGTCCATTGGGCGTCGAGCGGGACGGCGGGTGGTGGCGCGCCGGTTTTCTGGCGGTTTTTCCACCAGTCGGACCAGCGCGCGATGCTCGTTTCGCGTTCCTTCGGGTCTGCCAAGTAGAAAAAGGCGATTTTTTCCTCGCCGGTGACCTGCCGGAGCGAGTCACAGGCGAAATAGCGTACCGCGGGGTAGGGATCACGCAGCGCCTCGATGAGAAACGGCACGGCCCAGAGGCCCTCGTCACGGGATTTGTACTCGCCGTATTGCCCGAGGCCCCAGGCGGCGGCGATGCGCGCCGACGGGTCGCCGCTGAACAGTTCCCGTACCAGTTCCGACTGCTTCGCCTCGGGGCGCGCCGCGTTCGCGGGCGTCAGGGCATATTTTTGCCCGTACCATTTCACCATTGCGTCCGCCGCCCACGTCGCGCTTTTGGTCTGGTGACAAAGCGTGCAGCCGTTCGGCATTTCCGTCGAAAGGCTCTTGTCGGGTTCCGGGTTGAGGATGCGGTGGGTGCGTTTCGCCGTCAAAAGCCCGAAGGAAATCCGGGGACGGTGGCATTCGTAGCAGTTGCTGCCGCTGCTCGACGCCGGGTGGTGCGTGTGGGCCTCGATGTTGGCGGCGATGGGTGCGTGACACTGGGTACAGGAATCGTTCCCCCGCATGTTGTCGGTCATGAGCGACTGCTGGCGGCCCTTGTGAACGTCGTGGCAGCTCATGCAGGTCATTCCGCCCTCGCGGCATTTGCTCATCAAAACGCCCTGATATTCGTAGGCGGTCAGCCGGGGCGTGCCGTCGGGGTAGAAACGGGGCGAAAAATCGTAGGTCCCGACCCGGTCGCCGATGGCGAGCGGTTTGTAGTACTTCGAAAGGTCCTCGCCGGGCGTGAACGGGTCGCCCTTCGCCATGATCGTCCGGATCGAATCGAGTTCCTTCGGCATGCGCTGGCCGTGACAGTGGCCGCAGACCTGGAGGTCGCGCGTGGTGTCGCCCTTTTTCGGGTGGATGATGGTCGGATCGTCGGGGCGGACCTGCTTGCGGAACCACGTCCAGCCGATCTTTTTGTTCATCTCGATGTGGCGCGCGCCGGGGCCGTGGCAGGCTTCGCAGCCGATGCCGAGTTCCTCGACGTGCGTGCCGACGAACTGCCCGGTCGAGACGTTCATCCCCGGATTGCCCTTCACGTTGTGGCAAAAGATGCAGTTGTTGTTCCAGACGCTCGTGTGACGGCTGAAATTCGGGCTGTCGGGTTCGAGAAAGAGGCCCTGAAGGTTGAACCAGTACTTTTTCTCGATGTTCCACGCCACCGGCAGGCGGTAGAACGTTGGCCCGACCTGCGTGACGTATTGCTGGAAGCGCCGCGAACCGATGGTCCGGACGATCTTCGCAACGGCCATTTTTCCGCCCGGGTCGAGCGTTTCCATGAAGAATTCGTCGCCCTGGCGGTACATCTTCGACGTGACGCCGTTGAACGTGTAGGTCGCGTTGTCGAAATCGCCGACGACCGCCGCGGGCGTGGCCGTCTGGGTCATCTTGTGGTGGTGCGACTCGCTGCCGGAGGCGTGTTCCGCCGGGTGGCATTCCTGG
>JAAFHI010000901.1 GCA_013298335.1 Actinomycetota bacterium | reverse complement strand
CGTCGCCAACGTCGCCGACGCCGACGCGCTCGTCCTGCTTTCCGACGTGGACGGCCTCTTCGACGACGATCCGAAGACGAATCCGAACGCCCGCCGCATTCCGATTGTCGAAAACGTGGACGCCGACACCCTCGCGGTCGTGTCGGACAGCAAAAGCGCGTTCGGCACCGGCGGCATGGGGTCGAAACTCACCGCCGCGCGGACTGCGGCGCGGTTCGGCATCCCGGCGGTGCTGGCGAGCGGTCGCCGGGCCAACGTTTTAACCGACATGTTTGTCGGGGAATCGGTCGGAACGCTCTTTCTGCCGAACGATTCGAGCCTGACCAGCCGCAAGCACTGGATCGCGACGCTGCACCCGCTGGGGAAGGTGGTCCTTGACGAAGGCGCGGTGCGCGCGCTGGCGCAGGCCGGGAAGAGCCTGCTGCCGTCGGGGGTGATTCGGGTGGAAGGCGCGTTCGACGCGGGCGATCCGGTCGCCTGCGTGGATGAGGCCGGAAACGAAATCGCGCGCGGACTGACCGGTTATTCATCCGCCGAGATCGAAAGGATTCGCGGCGCGAAAACCACCGAGATCGAAACCCGCCTCGGGTTCAAATCCTTCGATGAAGTGATTCATCGCGATGATCTGGTGCTGATGAACGGGTAACCGCTTACGACAGGAGAGCGATTTTCAGTTGAGTACATTTTGGGGAGGCACGCCGAAGGTGTGCCGGGAAATGAGCCGGTGGTGAAGCGCAGCGAAACCACCGGAAGACAGTGGGAAAAATGAACCCGCACGCCGAAGGTGTGCGAGGAGACGTCATCCCCGCACACCTTCGGCGTGCGAAATCGTTTGTGGGATACCGAACCGGTGGTTTCGCTGCGCTCCACCACCGGCTACCATCCGGGCACACCTTCGGCGTGCCTTAGAAGACTCACAACAGAAAACCGTTCTAGCCGCGTTTCAACCACGCCGGATATTCGAAGCTGATCTTTTTTGCTTTGTAGGCGCGCTGCCAGCGAGCCTTGACCCGACGCATCCTCGCGACGCCGCCATGCCCGAACAGGACATCAGGCCGGAAATAGAACTTTGGTTGAAAGCCCACGCCAAGTCCGTCGTCCCACCAGCGGTTTTCGATGTGGATGGTCCGGCCTTTGGTCGCGTGCAGCAGAATGTCGAGGCAGATGTGACCGAGCGGAACCTGAATCGGCGCGTTCCTGAACGCGCCGCCGCTGAAACGGGCTTTCGTGAGACGTCGATCGTCGAGATGAGCAATCAGAAGCGGGATGCAACGAGGTCCGAGGTCAAGGATCGCGCGGACTTCTTTCGAGGTCGTTTGATGTGATGGATCCGAGGTCGCAAGCGCCGTGACGGTGGCGTCAGCCGCGCCGTCGTCGCTGTAGAAGGTTGTGAGCGAAGCGTTCAGTAATGCCGTAATCAAATCTTCATTCCCGCGAGCGGGTGCCGCGTTCCCGGTTGCCGCGAAAATGCCGATCAAAAGAAGGATGAAACCGAAGCGGGTCGTGGTTTTCATACGATTCCCGATGGAAAAGGATTTCGCTGACGCCCGCTTTGGTATAACAGATCATTTGGAGAGCGTCACTGAGTGGCCGTCAATTTGTCGGCATAAATCTTCACATCGGTCGAGTTGATCCCGTCGATTTTCAGGCTTTCGCAGGTGTGGTTGAAGTCGGCAATCGTGCGTTCCACCCATTTCGTGTCGCCCTTTTCGAACAGCGGAAAAGCGACCATGAATTCGACCGCGACACGATTGACGACCCCGAAGCGGTGCAGCGCGAGATAGGGCAAGCCCTGGGTTTGGGCCGTCCAGACCATCGTGCGCCAGTTTTTGCCGTCCGGCAGATCGTTGACAATCGTCATGCCGGGGTATGGCTGCTTGCGGATTCGTTCGCAAAGGTCTTCGACCGTTACTTTTTCGGGAACGATGTTCGCGACAATGGTGGCGTTGGCGCTGTGCGGCGTGTCGTCGGTCAGGGAATACGGAATGAAAATCTGTGTGCGTCCGAGCGTCTTTTTATCTTCCTGTGACTGGATCTGCCACTCGGACGGAATCGAAAACGTCACCCGTTTCTCGATAAATGAGGTTGGCCGGTTTTGACCGACGACGGATGTGAGTAAGAACAGCGTGACGAGAAAAATTTTGACCATTTTCACCTACAATTCAGACCCAAGCCTTCCACGGCTATTCGGCCTTATATTTCAAATAAAGTTGGGAGTCTGTTGCGAGAAGCAGCAAGCACTCAATAACCACGACCAAGCTAGGCAAACTGTCCGTGCGCACGCAAAACATCGAGCTTTCACAATCAAAATGGATTGTGTCGGCTAATTCCGAATAATTTTTGAGAAGGTAGTTCTTTACCGCATCTTCGAGATCATAAGCCGTTGTCACAATATCCTGTGACAGGTTCTCATCCGAATCAAAACAGTCAAACTGGTCAACCATCAACGA
>JAAFHI010000151.1 GCA_013298335.1 Actinomycetota bacterium | reverse complement strand
CGGCCAGCGCCAGCACCGCCGCCACGGCCTGCCAGATAGTGAAGCGGACCGGCGCAAATCGTTTACCTGGCAGCCTGAATTCAATGACCTTGCCGTGGCCCTGCGTTTCGTCAGCCAGGCGGTCGCGGAGGCGTTCGTGATATCCGGCCCAGAAGGATTCTTCAGGCATCACCGCCTCGGCGGCGCGGTCGAACGCGATCAGCGCCTCGCGCATGGTTTCAAGCTGACGGCGGCAGTCCGGGCAGGCGTCAACTTCCGCCGTCACGCGGTCAGTCGTCGCGGTGTCGAGTTCGCTGAACAGCAGGTCAACGAACAGTGCCTGGGTCTTCGTGCAGTTGTGCATGGCCGCTCCTTTCCGAGTTTCCGAGGCCGAGAAAATCCCGCAGCCGATGGACGGTCCGGAACAGCGATTTCTTCACCGTTCCGGTCGAAACGTCGCATGACTGGGAGATTTCCTCGCAGGTCATGCCTTCGCGATGCTTGAGCAGAAAAATCAGGCGTTGCTGCGGCGTGAGTTCGGCCAGGCCGGTGAAGACGCGCTCCACCAGCATCCGGTGGTGCAGCGTGTCCTCGAAGTGCGGCCCCGTCTGCTCCGACTCGTCCAGCGACGTGAGGTCCTCCATCCGGATGGAGGTACGCGTTTCGCCTCTGGTCACGACCGTTTCCCGTTTCCGGTTGAGAAAGGTGTTGATCGTGATCTGGCGCAGCCACGTATAGAACCCCGACTCGCCCCTGAAACTTCCGATGGCCTTGAACGCCTTCAGCCAGACTTCCTGCGAAAGGTCCTCCGCGTCGTGGGCGTTCCCGCACTGGTGGAGCGCCAGCGCATAGACGCGACGTTCGTAATTCCGAGCCAACCGACAGAAGGCGTCAGTATCGCCGTTTTGCGATTGTTGAATCAGAAGCTGTTCGTCGCTCACGAGACCGGCCCTTTCTTCCTGCTGCTGACATAGACCCGGAAGGCGGAATTCGGTTGGCGGGAAAAAGAATAAATTTCCGGAAAAAGAAAACCGGCCCGGAAAATCGGGGAGTTCGATGTGATCTCCGTGATTCTCCGGGCCGCCGACGGGCAGGGAAAGCGAATTGTGATTACGGGTAGTTCCGTTCGCCGAACAGGGCGGTTCCGACGCGGACCATCGTCGCGCCTTCCTCGACGGCGACGTCGAAATCGTGGCTCATGCCCATCGACAGTTCCTTCAGCGGCGTTTCGGGGAAGCGTTCGTTGATGGCGTCGCGCCATTCGCGCAGTCGCCGGAAAAACGGTCGCACCGCTTCCGGGTCGTCGAGGAACGGCGGCACCGACATCAGGCCGTCAATCCGCAGGTGCGGCAGCTCGCGGACCTGACGGAAGACGTTTACGAGCTCGGCTTCATCCATGCCGGATTTCGAATCCTCGTCGCCGAGTTTGACCTGAAGCAGGATCGGCAGGATTTTTCCGGCTTCCCCGGCGAGCCGGTTGAGGCGGGCGGCGAGATCGGCGGAATCCACCGACTGCACGAGGGCGAAGTGTTCGACGGCGAGTTTGGCCTTGTTGCTTTGCAGGTGGCCGATGAGATGCCAGCGCAGGTTTTCGCCGGTAATGACCGGAATCTTGGTCACGGCTTCCTGTACGCGGTTCTCGCCGAAGTCGGTCACGCCCGCGTCCGCCGCTTCCTGGACGGCCTCGACCGGCTTGGTTTTCGTGACGGCAATGAGCGTGATGTCGCGCGGGTCGCGGCCCGCGCGGGCGCAGGCATCGGTGATGCGCGACCGGATACGTTCGAGGCGATGGCTGAAAGTCGGCATAGTGGATAAAAGGTGGATAAAAGACGAAAGGCGAATGACCGACATTCGCCTTCGGAAGAATCAGGTTGACGGGGTCGGGTCGCGGCTATTCGCTGACCAGGCCCTGCTCGATCTTCTCCTGATAGGCGGCGGTGTAGCGCGCCCACGGAATTGCCTGCAACCGCTTGACCGGAATGTCGTCGCCCGATCCCTGGCACACGCCGTAGGACCCGTCTTCGATCCTTTCGAGCGCCGCTTCCACTTCCTGCAACAGCGCGCGGTACTGCTCGACCTGCCGGGCCACGAGTTCGCGGTTGGTGTAGGTCACCGCGGCGTCGAGCGGGTCCTTGACCTCGTCATCGGCGGCGTCGGTTTGTGATTTGAGGTTGAGTGAGGCGTAGAGTTCGTTGCGTTTGATGAGGAGTTTTTCCTGTTGTTCGGCCACCATCTTTGAATCCAGCATCCCGTTCGTTCTCCTTCTGTATTGGTCTTCCCGTTCCGGCGTTTCCATCGAAAACCCGCATGAATACAAGGTTTCGAATCCGAATCGAACCTCGGGAAAACAAAAATTCCGATTAGGACGCGAAACCATAGTGACGCGCCCCCGGCTTGTCAATCATCTCGGGAAAGATGGAAGCCGACCGGAATGGGATCGCCGAAAAGAAAAAGAGGCGGCTTCGGTCAGCCGCCTCCGGTCGGTTGGAACATACGGACGGGCGAGGCTACGACTTGAGCCAGCCGAAGAGGCCGCGAATCGTGGTCTGCCGACCGAGATCGGCGATGGATTCGGTGAGCGGGATCTCCTTCGGGCACGCCTTCACGCAGTTCTGGGCGTTGCCGCAATCGGTGATGCCGCCGTCCTGCATGATCGCGTCGAGGCGTTCGTCCTGATTGAGCTTGCCGGTCGGATGGATGTTCATCAGGCGAACCTGATTGAGCACCGCCGGGCCGATGAAGGCCGACTTTTCATTGTACTGCGGGCAGGATTCCATGCAGACCGCGCAGGACATGCAGGTCGAAAGCAGATAGCGCAGGTCGGCGGTTTCCTGGTCCATGCGCGGGCCGGGGCCCATCGCGTAGGTCCCGTCGATGGGAATCCACGCCTTGGCTTTCTTGAGGTCGTTGAAAAGGCGGCTGCGATCCACCTGAAGGTCGCGCACAACCGGGAATTTCGACAGCGGTTCGAGCGTGATGGTGCCGGCGTCGAGCTTGTCGACGAGCGTGCTGCACGACTGCTGTCCGCGTCCGTTGATGACCATCGAACAGGCGCCGCAGACGTGCTCCAGACAACTGCAATCCCACGTCACCGGCGTGGACTTCTGTCCCTGCGTGGTGACCGGATTTTTCTGGATTTCCATGAGGCAACTGATGATGTTCATGTTCGGCTTGTAGGGAATTGAAAACTCCTCCCACTTTGCCGACTTGCCCGGGCCTTCCTGACGTTTGATTTTGAGAACGATTTTATCTCGTGACATGGGCACTCTCTCTTTTCATCGGTGGCGGAATCCGCGCGGTGTGTGCCGCCGGTAATTCCGGGAAAGATCAGTCGTTCGCGCCGAATTCCGGACGGAACTGCTTCCAAGTCCGCTCGGCGTATTTCAGAAAGACCGCGGGGCCGGCGGTGAACGCCGCGTCGGGCGTCATGTCGCCCCCTTCGGTGTCGGTGTCGGAAACCTTGACCAGCGTGCGACCGCGCATGGCGTACTTCTTCTCGCCCTCATGCATGATGAGCTTGAGCGTGGCCGGACTGACGTCGCTGCGGCAGGCCGTTTTGTACATCACCCACGTTTCAGCCGTGCCGTTGTCGTCGAGATCGGTTACCGCGAGCGCGTCGAGGATGAATTCCGCCGAGATGTCGAATTCGCAGTCGCGGACGAAATCCGTCATCTTCCACAGCAGGCGGAACCCGTTGCCGGTCTTCACGAAATGGTAGGCGTAGATTTCGACGCTCCGCGCGTCTCCGCCCCGGCCCTTCGTCTCGCCGGTCGCCGTCAGGATCAGTACGTTGCCGCCGGTCCGGTCGGTCCATTCCCGGCCCGCGACGAATTGTCCCGTCACCGCCGCACCGCGGGGCACGCCGGAAAGGGAATTCGTGGGCAGGTCCGACTGCCCGTACGCCGGAGCGGCGCACAGGCAGACGAATCCGAAACCGGCGGCCATGGCCAGTATGCGAAGAAGGTGTTTCATTTCGAATAGTCCCGTTTCCGCGGTGCAATGAGGGCTGGGTTGACCGAGTCATAGGTCAACTGCGGCCCTTCGGGCGTCCAGGTTGCAATGGTCGACTTCATGAAGTTGTCGTCGTCACGATCCGGGAAGTCCGGCTTGTAGTGCGCGCCGCGCGATTCGTTGCGGTTGAGTGCCCCGAGCGTAATCGCCCGCGCCAGATGGAGCATGTTCTCCAGTTGCCGCGCGTGCGGAATCGCCTGCGTCGCCCAGTAGTTCTGCTCGTTGAGGTCGATGTTCGCGTGGCGTTCGAGCAGTTCCTGCAACTTGTCGTCGGTCTGCTTCAGGCGGTCGTTGTAGCGGATGACCGTCACGTTCTCGGTCATCGTCTGGCCAAGCTCCTCGTGCATGACCCGCGGATTTTCCTTGCCCTTGCCGAGCTTGAGCGCTTCGTTGGCGTCGGCCTGCTTCTTGCGCTCCTTCTCGAAGAGGGGATCGGTGGCGTCCTTGTGGCCGTCGCCCGACTTGGAATACTTCACGGCTTCCGGACCGGCGATGATGCCGGCGTAGACGCACGACACGAGGCTGTTCGCCCCGAGCCGGTTCGCGCCGTGAATCGAGTAATCGCACTCGCCGACCGCGAACAGCCCTTCGATGTTGGTCTGCTGCTTCTCGTCCACCCAGAGGCCGCCCATCGTGTAGTGCATGCCGGGAAACACCCGCATCGGCACTTCACGCGGGTCCTCGCCGACGAACCGTTCATAGATTTCGAGAATCCCGCCCAGTTTGCGGTCGAGCTGCTCGCGCGAAATGTGGGTCAGGTCGAGGAAGACCTGATACTTGCCGCCCACGCCGTAGCCGTCGAGGCAGATCTTGAAGATTTCGCGGGTCGCGATGTCGCGCGGAACGAGGTTCCCGTAGTTCGGATACTTCTCTTCGAGGAAATACCACCGCTCGCTGGTCGGGATGTCCTTCGGCGCGCGCTTGTCGCCCGGCGTGCGCGAGGTCCAGACGCGACCGCCTTCGCCGCGCGCGCTCTCGGACATGAGCCGGAGCTTGTCTTCGCCCGGAATCGCCGTCGGGTGAACCTGAATGAATTCGCCGTTGCCGTATTTCGCGCCCTGCCGGTAGAGCGCGCCCTGCGCGCTGCCCGTGCAGATCACCGAATTGGTGGATTTGCCGAAGATCGCGCCGATGCCGCCCGTGGCCATCACGACCGCCGTGCCCGCGAACGCCTTCACTTCGAGCGTTTGCAGGTTCATCGCGGTGATGCCGTGGCAGCGCCCGTCGTCGATCACGCCGGAGAGGAATTCCCAGCCTTCGTACTTCGTGACCATGCCGAGGGCTTCGTATTTGCGGACCTGCTCGTCCAGCGCGTAGAGCAGTTGCTGCCCGGTCGTCGCGCCGGCGAAGGCCGTCCGGTGGTGCTTCGTGCCGCCGAAGCGGCGGAAGTCGATGAGCCCTTCCGACGTCCGGGTGAAGGGCACGCCCATGCGGTCGAACATGTAGATGATGTCCGGCGCCATGTCGCACATCTGCTTGACCGGCTGCTGCTCGGCGAGAAAGTCGCCGCCGTAGATCGTGTCGTCGAAGTGCTTGGCCGTGCTGTCGCCCTCGCCCTTGGTGTTGACCGCGCCGTTGATGCCGCCCTGCGCGCAGACGGAATGCGACCGCTTGACCGGAACGAGCGAGAACAGATCGACCTTCTGGCCGGCCTCGCACGCCTTGATCGTCGTCATCAGTCCCGCCAGACCGCCGCCGACGACGATGATGCTCGTTTTAGTACTCATGGATGAAAGACTCCTTCAGTATCCGAAACCGTTCAATTTCCGCCGTACCACGGCACCCACTTCACGAACGCCGTCGCCGCGCCAATTCCGACCGCGAACACGATCACGCCGAGACCGGCGCAGGCATAGGAAAACACCCGCTGCGATTTCGCGCCGACCGTGATGCCCCAGACGATGGCGAAGGTCCACAGGCCGTTGGCGAGGTGGTAGGCCGCCGAAAAGATGCCCAGAACGTAGAACCCGAGCACCAGCGGCTGCGACATCCACCGTTCGACGATGGAGAAGGACTGGTCGGGGTTGTGTGCGACGGCAAGGTCGCCCACGCCGAAGCGGAGGGTCAGTACGTGGGACAGAATGAAGATGAACAGGATGATGCCGGTCGCGCGCTGGAGCACGTAGTTCCAGTTGCGAATCGGGTTGTAACTTGCGACGCCGTATTTCCCGGAATAGGCGATATACAGACCATAAACCGCGTGGAACAGGATCGGCAGACCGATCAGGCCGGCCTCGGCCAGCGGGAGCAGGACGCCCGGAAGCAGACCCTGGATGCCCTTGACCGCGTCGTTGAACGCCGTCGCCCCGGCGACCGCGTGGAAGTTCGTGTAGAAGTGCTCGAGAAGAAAGGCCCCGATCGGGACCACCCCGCTCAACGAATGCAGTCGGCGGGCGAGGAAGTGATTGCTCAGTCGAATGCTCATGGCATGCCTCGGTGGGTCGTGAAGGGAATCATTCCCGACCCTCGTGACGGAATACCGTTGATAATGCTGGTGCTTGGGGAGAGTCGGGAAAACGAAAACCGGCGCGAAAAGAAGCAGAGAAACCGCCGGAGGGAGAAAACCAAGCGGCGATTATAGGCGTTTTCGCTTGAATTGCAATTTTCAGTAGCCAGTCGTCAGTGGTCAGTCGCCAGTGGTCGGCAGTCAGTGGTCAGTCGCCAGTGGCAGTTCTCCTTTCAGGGAAACCAATTCCAAAGTCCTTGAAAGAAAAATGAGGGGCAAACGGATGCCCCTCACGATGACTGACTACTAACCGCTGACTGCTGGCTACTGCCCGCCTGCCGCCGCTGTGTTGCCGCGGGGGAGCGTTCCGATGAGGACGCCCGAGGTGACCGACCCGGCGTAGATGTGCTCGGTGCTGAAGGCATCGAACGCCACCGCCCACATCCGGTGGCTCGGCAGGGAGGAACTCCGGTCGATGCGCTGGAAGGTCCGCGCGCCGTCGGTCGAGATGTAGAGGCCGCCTTCCTGCGCTTCGCCGACCAGGATTTCGTTGTCGTCGCGCGGGTTGAACCGGATGGCCGTGATGTCGCCGAAGCCGATGCCGCGTCCGATGCGTTCCCACGTCGCGCCGCCGTCGCGCGTGAGGTAGGCCGTCCGGCGCGAACCGATGATCATCATCTGCGGATTGCGCGGGTTGATCGCGATTTCCTGAATACAGGTCAGGTCCTTGAGATTGTTCCGAATCGGAATTTCGACCTTCGTCCAGGTTTCACCCCCGTCGCGGGTCATTTGCAGCCCCTCGGACGTACCGGCGAAAACGGTGGCCGGATCACGGGGCGCGG
>JAAFHI010000889.1 GCA_013298335.1 Actinomycetota bacterium | reverse complement strand
CGAACACAACGCCGCCAATCGCCTCGATTACGAAGACTGAGCGTTTCAGACCACACCCAACGCCTCGACGTTTACCGGAAAACGCTTCTCAGTCGATTTGGCGGCCAAAAATTTCCTGTGAGATTTTGTCGGGTAAGGAAAGGGCCTCGCGACCCCTTCCTCCCCTCAGAACCGGACGTGCGACTTTCACCGCATCCGGCTCAAGCCTTCCGAAACGTCCGTATGACCGGACGCGGTTTCTCAACGTGGACATTTTGACAGTGAACCTGCCGATGACAGTTGGGATGCAGGAGGACGCGGTTTTCAATCGTGTCGCTTCCGCCCTGAGACCGCCACCGGACGTGATGGGAATGCCATCCCGTCAGGCGGGTAATTTTCTCCTGACAGACCGGACACTTACCATCCTGCTCCCTCCAGAGAAAAAGCAGAAACCGTCTTCCTTTCAGGGATGCTTCCATCTGAACGTCGAGACGGCGTTCAAAGTAGGTCTCCCATTCGGGGTCGTACGGATTGGCCGCGTTCCTGATTTTGATGTGTCGCCGAATCGGGGTATTGACCGTTTTGAGCAGGTACTCCCGATGGGCCGGGTCTTCCGGGCGGGGAACTTCTCCATTGAAGACCCACCGGTCTTTGCCTCGGGTACAAAAGTATCTGTCCTTGACCCAAAACCTCGACTTGTTCGGATGACGCCGGACACACCACCGCCAAAGACAGTTGAAGATGAGCGAATCGACGCGACTGAATGTGCCCTTGCTCGCTGAATGTCGGTGATAGTTTGCCCATCCCCGAATCAGCGGGTTCAGCCGGACGATCACCTGCCCGGAGGTTGCGGTCTTGTTGGAATTGATGACTTCCCGAATCTTCCGAAGGAACGATTGCGTGTTCTTTCGGGAAGGGGTGAGCAACAGCTTGTCCTTGTATTTCCGGACGTGTTGCCCAAGGAAGTCAAAGCCGTCCCGGATATGCGTAATGCGTGTCTTTTCCCCCGAAAGGGTGAGACCACGACTCCGAAGGTGGGCTTCAACTATCGGAAGTACCTGTTGTTCCAGCAGTTCTTTCGTTCCGCCGGTCACCACGAAGTCATCCGCGTAGCGGACCACGTTGACCCGAAAGGAAATCCCCCGATGTGGGTCGATGAATTTCCGATGGAGCGTGGTCTCCAGTCCATCCAGCGCCAGATTTGCCAATACCGGCGAAATGATTCCGCCCTGAGGCGTACCGGCTTCGGTTGGATGGAAGACGGACTGTTCCAGAATCCCGCATTTCAGCCACTTGCGGAGGATGGGTTTCTCCATCGGGATGTTCTCCAGCATCCATTCGTGGCTGATGGCGTCAAAGCAGGAAGCGATGTCTCCTTCCAGAATCCATTGCGCCGAACGTTTCCGGCTGAGCACCGTGTGACATTGTTCCAGTGCATCCGCCGTGGACCTCGACGTTCTGAATCCGTAGGAGTTCGGGTCACCCGTGGTTTCCGAAATCGGATCAAGCGCAAGCAGGTGGAGTGCCTGCATTGCCCGGTCCTTCATCGTCGGAATGCCCAGCGGACGCCGCTTCCCGTTGGCTTTGGGAATGTAGACCCGTCGCAAAGGACTCGGCCTATACCCCCGCGGCTTCATTTGACCAAGAGCATTCATCTTCTTGGCCGGTGTGTCCCAGAGTTCCTGGTCCACTCCGGCGGTTCGCTTGCCCCTGTTTTCGGTGACCCGCCGCACGGCAAGGGCCTTGCCGCTGAATGAGCGCGTCAACAGGTATTGCAAGGCCCGCGCCTTGCGTGGCTGTCCTTGTTTCGTTGCCTTCACGATACGCGCCTGAAGCCGACGCACATTCTCGTTGGCCCGACGCCAGTCGATGTCGTGCCAGTTTTGAACGCGGGAGACAGCACCAGCCTTGTGAGCCGTCATTTGCTTTCCTCCTGAAATCGGTTCTTCCTGCTCTCTCGTGACCGAAGACCCGATGGAAGTCTGCCCGCTTTCGCGTCCGGCGATGTTGCAGCCGGTATCGACCCCATTACAGGGCCGCATTCGCTTTCTCCATCGTCCTTTACCCGCCGCGCCGTCGGCGTTTCTTGCGATTCGCTTTCCCAGAAGGGAACGCGACGGGCTTACCAAGTTCCGGATGAAAACCAACGAATGATGAGGACGCCGCCTATTCGCCGGTGGAGCAACGTTCGCGACGGGTGAGTACCAAACACCCGTTCCTGTCCACTTACCTTTTGGTCCAGGCGTAACAGCATCTTGCGCCTGTTCACAATCACGGCGTTTACCAGCGGTTCAGGTGTCTTCGTCCTTTCATTCATCCTTGCTCCCGACCGCCTCAATGCTGGCAGTCGCCGCTTCCTCTCACGATTCGGCGGCCAATCCGAAGATTGAGGCTACGTTGTCCCGAAGGCTTCGCACGATAGGATTGCTCCCGACGCACGCTTCGGTAGGATACAAACCGCGAAAAGTTTGGTGATGTCCACACAGCGGCATCACAAGTTTTCATCCGACTTCTTGTCGCA